>DATAEV010000332.1:0-16795 GCA_036257875.1 Actinomycetota bacterium
GGTGCTCGAGGAGCCGGAGCTTCACGGCGAGCGCCACCAGCTGCTGCTGGGCTCCATCATGGATGTTGCGCTCGAGCTTCTTCGCCCGCTCGTCCTGCGCGGCGACGATCCGCCTGCGGGACGCGCGGAGGTCGTCGACCAGGCGGACGTTCTGGAGCGCCAGACCCGCCTGCGATGCGAGCCCCAGGATCAACCGCTCCTTCGAGGCGTCGATCGGATCGCTCGGAGGCATGCTGAGCGAGATCGCGCCCAGCAACTCCCCCTGGTGCGACACCGCGAATGCCGAGATCGCGGGTCCGTAGGAAGGAAGAGCGTCTTCCACCAGCTCAAGCACCGGCGCCGACGGCGCGTCGGCGGGCCACCGCGCCACGTCGACGAGCGAGCGGTCGCGACGCAGCCAGATCCGCACGTCGTCCGCGCCGGTGCTCGCGGCGAGCACCTGGGTCATCCGGGGAAGGACGTCATCGACGGAGTAGGTGTCACCGAGGTTGGCCGAGAACTCGGAGAGGACCTCGAAGGGGGTCGCGCGCTTCCCGTACACGACCCGGTCCGCGATCGCCTTGGCCCGCCGCCGGACCGGATTGAAGGTGAGGACGAAGATCACGGCGCCCGCGATGGCTCCGATGCTCGTGACCGCCGCGAGGGCCAGCGCCCCGAGATACAAGAGGGTGATGAACGCGGCGACGATCGTGAAGACGACCGTTCGTTTGACGACGATGTCGAGGTCGTACAGGTGGTACTTGAGGATCGCGACCGCGCACGCGGCCGGGATGCCGATGCCGATGCACACGAAGAACCCCAAGAACGCGAGGTCGTTGACGAGGCTCGACCCGTTCGGCGGGAGTCCGATGCTCGTGACCAGCACCAGGACGAGGAACCCGCCGGAGATCGAGGCGATCGTCGCGAGCCAACGGAGCTGCTGGCGCTCCTCGCCGGTGGAACGACGGAACCGCTGCGCGAGGGCCACGACCGACAGCAGCGAGAGCCCCGCCAGGATCAGGCTCGCGACCCACACGATGGCCTGGAGGACGTCCCCCCACGCCGCGACCCCGAATGGGTTCTGGACCACCGTCGTGGTCGTGATCTCCATCGGGACCGGCCGGAACATCGTCGCGAGGAGGAGCACTGCCAAGGTGCAAAGCAGCGCGGGTGGGAACCATCGCCACGCGGGAGTCGGAACGCGTCCCGTCGGGAACAGGACGAGCAGGAGCGGAACCGCGCCGACAACGATGAACGCCCAGTTGTTCACCCAGGCGACCACGCGCGCCGCCGGGAGAGAGCCCGGCGACGTCACGATCCCATAGGTCGCGTATTCCGCCGAAGCTCCACCGAAGAGGATCCCGAGCCCCGCGACCAGGAACAGCCATCCGATCGGGTTCGCAGGTTGGCGGGCAACCAGCACGGCCCCGACGGCCGCATAGGTGCCCAGCATCACGACGCTGAGGATCGTGAACGGGTCCTGCGTGAACGTGTGGTTGAGGGCGCCGAGGACGATCGCGGCGACGAAGAGCGCTCCGCCGGTCACGAGCAGGGTCAACACCAGACGCAGGCGAGCGCGGTCGCCCGCTTCCCGTGGCTTCGCCCGCTCCATGAGGCGGATGCTTACACCCCGGCGAACCGCCGGAAAGGGGGTCAGACCTGCTGGTTGGCGTGGGAGAACCCCACCGTCGGTCGGGTGCAGGCACCCTGCTCGTTTCCACCTGCTCCCCGGCTCGGCCCCGCGCCCCTCACCGCCTAGCGTTCGGGTCGAAGAACGAACGAGGAGGCGAACGGAGATGACGACGATCTTGGTGGGAACGGATTCCTCCGCTGCAGCGGACCTGGCCGTGGATCACGCGGCGCGGCTCGCGCGGGACCGTGAGTCCGATCTGGTGGTCCTGCTGGTACGACCGGACGGCGATCTCCGATCGGTGGTGGACCCGGGCAAAGCGGCGGATCCGGACCGGTACCTCGCGCACGTCGCCGAACGGTTCCCCGGCTTGCCGACGACCACGCGGGTCGAGCACGGCGAGGCGGCGGAGCGGATCGTCGCCGTCGCGCAGGAGCTCAGCGCGGACACGATCGTCGTCGGCAACCGCGGGACGCACGGCTCGTGGTGGCGCGTCCGGGACAGCATCCCCAACCTGGTGCTCCGGCACTCGCCGTGCAGCGTCTTCATCGTGGACACGAGGCGCGCCCAGTGAGCGACGCGTCGCGGCTACGCGTGCTCGGTCTCGCGCAGGAACGCGAGCACCGCCATCACGCGGCGGTGCACGTCGGTCTCCTCCGTGAGGCCGAGCTTGTGGAACATCGAGTTGATGTGCTTCTCCACGGCTCGTTCGGTGAGGAAGAGCTCCTTGGCGATCGCCGCGTTGTTCTGGCCCTGCGCCATGTGCGACAGCACCTCCCGCTCCCGCTCGGTGAGCTCCCCGAGCGGCGAGTGAGCCATCCGGTCCTTCGCGGCGACCAGCGCCTCGACGACCTTGGGATCGAGCACCGACCCGCCCTTAGCGACCTCGTTGAGCGCCCGGGTCACCTCGTGGACGTCGGCGACCCGCTCCTTCAGGAGGTACCCGAGGCCCGCCGCGCCGTCCTTCAACAGGTCGTAGGCGTACTCCTCGTCGGCGAACTGCGAGAGCACGACCACGCCGATATCGGCGTGGTCGGCCCGGATCTGCTTGGCGGCACGGATGCCTTCGTCGGTCCCCGACGGAGGCATCCGGATGTCGGTCAGGACGGCGTCCGGCGCGAGCTCCTCGACGGCCGAGAGGAGCTCGTCGAAGGAGGCGGCGGTCCCGACGATGTCGACGTCGCCGGCGTCGGTCAGCAGCGCGACCGTCCCCTCTCGAACCAGGTAGTTATCCTCGGCGAAGACCACGCGCAACACGCGCGCATCGTACACGGGGGGTTGGCGGCGGCATGACGATCCGGGTGGTCCTCGGCGAGGACAACGTGCTCGTCCGCGAGGGTGTCCGCGCGCTGCTGGATTCCTACGAGGACATCGAGGTCGTGGGGGTGGCGCAGGACGCACCCACGCTGATGGCGGCGGCGGCCGAACACGTCCCCGACGTCGTCGTCACGGACATCAAGATGCCGCCGTCGTTCCAGCTCGAGGGGATCGACTGCGCCCACGCGATCCGCCATGACCACCCCGACACGGGCGTCGTCGTGCTCTCCGCCCACGACGACGAGGAGTACGCGATCGCGCTCCTCGGCGGCGGGCACAGCGGCCTCGCGTACCTGCTCAAGGATCGCATCGCACAGGGCGACGAGCTGGTCCGCGCGATCCACGAGGTCCACGCCGGCGGCAGCGCGGTCGACCCGGTGATCGCCGAGCGGCTGACCGGAAGCAAGCACGCCGACGACGAGGACCGCGCCATCCTGGACATGATGAGCAAGGGCCTCGGGTACGCCGACATGGCTCGCGAGCTTGGCACCACCCAGGAAGCCGTCGATCGGCGCGTCACCGAGCTCTTCGGGCGGATGGCCGGCGACGGTGCCGGCGCCGGCCTCCTGGGCGAGTTCAAGCGGCTCCATGCCGCTGTGGTCGAGCAGGCTGCGGCACGAACGACGCTCGCGTCGTTCGTGCCGCAGCAGCTCGCCGACCGTCTGGCCGCCCATCCCGAGACGGCGATCGAGCCGCAGGAGCTCGTCGTCTCGGTCCTGTTCAGCGACATCCGTGGGTTCTCGACGCTCGCCGAGCGCCTCTCGGCCCGCGACGTCGCGACGATCGTCGGTCGCCACCTCGAGGCCATGGCCGAGGTCGTGCTTTCGCACGGCGGCACGATCGACAAGTTCCAGGGCGACGCGGTGATGGCGATCTTCGGCGCACCCGACCCGGTCGACGATCATGCCGAGCGCGCGCTCCGCTGCGCGCTCGGCATGCAGCAGCGCCAGACCGAGCTGAACGCGGTTGGCTGGGGAACCGATGTCGAGACGCTCGGCCTCGGGATCGGCGTGAATACCGGATCGGTCATCGCCGGAACCGTGGGCGGCGGCGGCCGTTTGGAGTACACCGTGGTGGGAGACGCCGTGAACGTCGCCCAGCGCCTGCAATCCGAGGCCGAGGCCGGGGAGATCGTCGCTGCGGCTTCGACCGTCGCGGCCGCCCCCGATGTTGCGGCGACCTCGATCGGGCCCCGCATGGTGAAGGGCCGCGAGGAACCCGTCGAGGTGTTCCGTGTCGTCATCAGCTGATCGCACCGGTACCCGCCCCGCCCGATGGCCGTGGCTCGTGCTCGCGATCTTCTTCATGATCGCCATGCTCGGCTCCGCCTTCGTCGTTGCGAACCACGAACCGATCTCCGAACAGCTGCCCTACATCGTCGCGTTCTCGATGTTCGGCGTCGTTGGTTCGGTGATCGTCAGTCGCGACCGCAGGAACGTGATCGGCCTGATGCTCCTGTACGCGTCGCTCTTCACCGCCGCCAGCTTCCTCGCAGGAGAGCTGTTCACGTGGCTCGTTGTGCGTGGTCACACCGGACCGTTCGTCGTCTTCCTGGGGCTCATGAACAACTTCGGGTGGCTCCTCGGGATCCTTCCCGTGATCTTCATCCTCCCCCTCGTGTTCCCCGACGGGCACCTGGCGTCGCCCCGATGGCGGCCCCTGCTGTGGGGCACGATCGCGTTCCTCGCCGTGGTCGGTGTGACGTTGATCTTCGGGCAGCCGTCGCTGACGGGATCGAACGAGAACGTCGCGGTCGCCAACCCATTCTTCGTTCACAGGGTGCTCCTGGACTCGGTGATCGGCCTGCTGTTCCCGGTCGTGTTCCTCGCCTCGGTCGGCTCGCTCTTCCAGCGCTTCCGCCGATCGACGGGGATCGAGCGCCAGCAGATCAAGTGGGTCACGTTCGGACTCGCGTTCGCGTTCGTAGCGATCATCGTCGGCGACTTCGTCCTTTCGGGGTCCGGGGTGCTCGCCGCCGTGGTCGCTGGCGCGGGGTTCCTGGCCTTCCCCGTGTCGATCGGTGTCGCCGTGCTCCGCTTCCGTCTCTACGACTTGGATGTCGTCGTCCGAAAGACCGTCGTTGCCGGAGTGCTGGCGGTGTTCGTCGGGGTCGTGTACGCGGCCTTCGTGGCGGCGGGGAGCCTGTTGGTGGGGAGCAACGACACCACGATCGCGGTGGTCGCCGCGGTCGTGCTTGCGGTCGCGTTCCAGCCCGTCCGGATCCGCGCGCGCCGGTTCGCCGACCGGCTCGTCTACGGCAAGCGTGCGAACCCCTACGAGGTCCTGACGGAGTTCTCCTCGCGGGTCGGCGAGGCGTACGCGACCGAGGACGTCGTGCCGCGCATGGCGCAGATCCTCGGCGAGGGTGCCGGAGCGAAGGTGGCGCGGGTGTGGCTGCGCGTCGGTCGGGAGCTTCGGCCGAGCGCATCCTGGCCATCCGACGCGACGGCGCAGCCGAACGTCGCGATCGACGGCGATGCGGTGCCGACGATCCACGGCGCCTACGCCTCCGCGGTCCGCGACCGAGGCGAACTGCTCGGCGCGCTGTCCGTCGAGATGCCGGCGAGCGACCCGATGACGCCGGACAAGGAGCGGTTGGTGGCCGATCTCGCCTCGCAAGCTGGACTCGTGTTGCGGAACGTCGCGTTGGTCGAGGAGCTCCGCGAATCGCGCCGCCGGCTCGTCGCCGCGCAGGACCACGAGCGGCGGAAGCTCGAACGGAACATCCACGACGGCGCCCAGCAGCAGCTCGTCGCGCTCGCCGTCAAGGCGCGCCTCGCCCGGCAGTTCGTGGCGCGCGACCCGGCCAAGACGGAAGAGATGCTCGGCCAGATCGAGGCGGAGACGCAAACCGCGCTGGACGACCTCCGCGACCTGGCGCGCGGGATCTATCCGCCGCTGCTCGCCGACAAAGGGCTCGGGTCGGCCCTGGACGCGCAAGCCAGGAAGGCGCCGTTCCCCGTTCGGGTCGACGCCGGCGGCGTCGGACGGTTGCCGCAGGACGTCGAGGCCGCCGTGTACTTCTCGTGCCTCGAAGCGCTCCAGAACGTCGCGAAGTACGCGCAGGCGTCGAACGCGACGATCGAGCTCCGCCTCGAAGGATCGACGTTCTCCTTCGCTGTGTCGGACGACGGCTGCGGCTTCGATGCGAGCTCAGTGTCCGGAAGCGGACTCCAGGGAATCACCGACCGTCTCGCCGCGATCGGGGGAACGTTCGAGGTCGAGAGCGCGCCGGGGGCTGGCACGACGGTCTCGGGACGCGTACCGATCCGATCGCAGAGCTCAGCCGAAGCTGTGGAGGTCGACGGGTCCGTGATCGAGAGCCAACAAGTGCCGGTCTGACCGGGCGTTGACGACCGGAGGGGAGGGGGAGCTGACGGTGGACGTGACAGGGCGGGAGGACCTATCCGCGTCGCGCCGCACGTGGTTCAGCGTCGCCGCGGTCGTCTTCGCGCTGATCTTCGGGGTCGCGCTCTTCGGGTGGATCGGTCTGTTCTTCGGTTGGACCTCGGGAGGGAAGGACCAGATCCACCGGGTTCATGACATCGGTAGCTCCGGCGTTGCGACGGGGATCTTCGTGGCCTCTCCCCTTCTGATCCTGGCGTGGCGACGCAACGACATCGCGCTGCTGCAGATGCTGGGTGTCGCTGCGCTCGCGACCGTGTTCGGGAGCCTCCTCGCCCTCGACTGGGTGTTCCTCGTCTACGTCGTGATCCTGGCGATCCCGATCGCGGTCCTGCTCGCGATCTCGAACGGCTGGCGTCGGTTCCTTGCCCGAGGCGCGGGCATCGCGCCCGACCTCCTGATCGCCGCGATCGCGAGCGCGCCCTTCTGGGGGGCGTTCGCGCTGAAGATGGCCAGTCTCCAACGGGCGGGTCCCGCCAACGACCCGCACGTCGTGCTGCACCATTGGACCGGCATGGCGATCATGGGCATCGGTGTGGTCCTGATGGGCGCGCTGGCGTCGGCGCAGACGCTGGGGTGGCGGATCGTTGCCTGGCTCGCCGGCGTCGGTTCGATCGTCTACGGCGTCGCATCGGCCGTGTTCGCGACGTATCCAGGCAGCACCGTCCCGTACCCGGGTTCCGAGGGTGCGCTCTGGGGGGCGCTTGCCATCGTGTGGGGGATCGTGTTCATCGCGCTCGCGGAACGTCGAACGAGGGCAACGTGAAGCCCGCTCGGTCGACACCGAAGCCGACAGGCATCCGCCGCGTGGAGCGATGGCTCGTGGGACTCGCGATGGCCGTCGTCGCGTTCATCCTGGAGCGGATCGTGATGCGTTCGGTGAAGCGGAGCGGCGACGCGAAAGGCCAGCCTCCGCCGACCACGGTCACCTCGAAAGGTGGCGAGGTCGACCTGGAGTGAGCCGACTCAGCTCTTCGGCTTGCGCAGGAGGTCGACGACCAGTCCGAGCGTCAGCAGGAACGCGCTGATGCCGAACGCGACGGGCACCCATCCGGCCACCCTCTCGGACACGGCCGTCAGCGCGGTCCCCAGGATCGCCGCGCCGGCGGTGAGCGCGAGGGCCAACCGGCGCCCGGCGCGCCGGATCGTCTGTTCCAACGTGGTCGCGCGGAAGTTGACCTCGAGCTTCTGTCCCGGCCGGGCGCCGATCAACCGCTCGACCGCCTCCACGACCCGCAGGAACCGAACCTTGAGCCGCTGGGTCTGGTAGAAGAGCGCCTTAGGGTCGGTCTTGGCCCCCATCCCCTTCAGGACGCTCCGCATCAGGAACCGGCCTGCGACGTCGAAGGGATCGACCTCCGGATCCAGCTGCGCCGCGGCCAGCTGCATCTGGGCCAACGCCTTCGCCGTGAGCGTCAGGGAAGCCGGGAGCGGAACCCCGTGGCGGAGGGAGATCTCGGTCATCTCCTGCAGCACCGGTCCGAGTTGGATGTCCTTGAGGGACGCGCCCCGGTACTTGCCCATCAAGGCGCCGATCTCATCCTGGAAGGCTTCCACATCGAGGTCGCTGCGATCGATCGCTCCGGAGAGCATCAACGAGACGTCGGTCAGGAACCCGACGTCCTCCTGCCAGAACGCCATCAGCAGGAGCATCATCGACTCCCGCATCTCGGGCCCGACGTCCCCCGCCATCCCGAGGTCCAGGAAATAGAGGCGGTCCTCCTCGGGCTGCCACATCAGGTTGCCCGGGTGCGGGTCGGCGTGGAAGAACCCGTCGACCATCACCTGCTTGTAGAAGGACTCGAGGAGCTGGACCGCGACCTCGTGGCGGATCGGGCCCTCGGGCGCGAGCGACAGCGGTCCGCCCTGCACGTCGCGCATCACGAGCAGCCGTGACGTGGAGTAGTCGGCGAACAGGACGGGCACGGCGAGCCGCGAGAACGGTTCGATCACCCCGCGGAGCCGCTCCATGTTCCGTGCTTCCTGCCGGAAGTCCAGTTCCCGGTGCAGCGATGTCGACAGGTGCTCGAACACGGCGGGCATGTCGATCACCTGCCGGAGCTGCTGGCGACTCCCGACCTTCTCGGCGAATACCTCGAGGAGCGCGAGGTCCTGTTCGATCTGCTCCTTCGCGTCGGGGCGCTGCACCTTGACCACGACGGGGGCGTCGTTCGCGAGCCGCGCGCGATGGACCTGCGCGATCGTCCCGGCCGCGAGCGGCGCCGGATCGATGTGCTCGAAGACGTCCTCCCAGGGGACACCGAGCTCCTGCTCCATCACCTTGACGACCTGCTCCTCGCTGAGCGGTGGGACGTTGTCCTGGAGCTGCGCGAGCTCATCGATGAACTCCGGCGGGATCAGGTCGGGACGGGTCGACAGGATCTGTCCCAGCTTGCAGAACGTCGGCCCGAGCTCCTCGAGCGCCTGGCGCATCCGCTTCGCCTGTCGTTCCCTGCCGACGGCGCCTTCCCCGTCCGGTCGACCGAAGAGCTCCTTCAGCCCGTGCTTGGCGAAGACCGTCGTGATCGTGGCTCCCCGCGCCATGAGGTGCGGTTGCGTCTGGGTCTCGACGGCGCTCGAACGGATCGTCGTGAGGCTCCGTGGGTCGCGCACGGCGCTCGCCACGCCGTCGGTCGTGTTCACGATGATCACGGTGCACCGCGCGTTGTGGCTGATCCGGTTGGGGACGTTCCCCAGGAGGAACTCCTTGCGGCCCGCCATGCCGGCGTTCCCGACGACGAGCACATCGATGTCGGCTGCCTCCGACGCATGGACGATCGCCATCGCGGGGTCGTCGTCGATGACCACGTGGGCACGGCCGCGGCCGCCGGCGATCCGCTCGGCCTCCTGCTGCAGGTCCTCGGCGGCCGCGGCCGCCCGGGTCCGCTCGGCCGCTCCGAACTCGGTGTCGGTCGGGCTCGTAGGGATCACGACCTGGACGAGGTGCAGCTCCGCTCCGTACGCTTCAGCGAACGCCGCCGCCCATCCGACCGCCTTCGACGCCGTCTGCGACCGGTCCGTCCCGACCATGACGCGGCTGACGGCGCCGTTCCTGAGCTCGATCTCCATGAGCGCATGATGCCGAATCCCACGACCCACTGACCAGGGTGGCCGGCGTGCGTTTCCTCCGTGGTGCCTGCACCCCGTCGGGATAAACTCCCTCGCACCCGCCGGAGTAGCTCAGGGGTAGAGCAACCGCCTCGTAAGTGGTAGGTCGGGGGTTCGAATCCCCCCTCCGGCTCTCATTCGGACCGTGGACGGACGGTTGCCGGGTGGGGTCCGGGTTGCGAGAATCCCGCCCGATGGTGACGGCGCGGAGGATCGTCGGCGTGCTCGCGGGAGCGATCATCACCGTCCTCGTGACCGGCGGCGCCGCGATCGCCCAGACGTCGATCGATCCGACCATCACGCCGGTTCGGAACACGGGCGGCTGGATCTTCTGGCTCGGCTGGCTGAGCGGGATCCTCGCGCTGTTGCTGCTCATCTTCGTGGTGGCCGCCTACATGCGGTACGCCCCGAGGTTCGCGAAGGATGAAGAGGGCGCTCGCGTCGTTCACGCGGATCGCGTGCTTCCGGGCAAGGAGCCGCGTCGACGGATCGTGGATCTGACGCAGGCGGCGCCAATCGTGGTGCAGCCGCCTGCGGTCCCGGCTGCGGTGGCCGCACCCGCCATGGCGGCACCTGCCCCAGCTCCCGCCGCGGCTCCGGCAGCGGCGCCCGCGGCAGTTGCGGCTCCTGCTGCATCCGCCCCGGCTGCGGCCCCCGATGCTGCACCGGCCCCTGCGACGGAGGAACCCGCCGCCGCAGCAGCCGAGCCCTCAGCCGCGCCTACAGCAGCCGAACGCGCCGCCGCGCCTGCAGCTCCTGCGGCTCCTGCGCCGGCGCCGGCCGCTGACGAACATCGTCCGGAGGTGTCCCTCGACCAGGAGACGTTCGATAAGACGCTGGAGGAGCTCCTTGCTCAAGGGACCGACCGGCGCATCGCCGAAGGCAAGGCTCGGCGTGCCGCCATGATCGCCGCCCGCAAGAAGGCTGCGGGCGAGGGCTAGGCGCCCCCTTCGTGGATCCTGCGGCAGACGTCGACTGGTCGATGGGTTCCCACGCGGCCCGTCTCGCGGACTGGGACGTCGCGCTGCAGATCGGCAAACGCGTCGCGGGACCCGGGCCGATCGTTCCCCCGGAGGATCGCGCCCGCATGCGCGAGGACCTCGCCGCGCACGTCCTGCGAGCGGAGGAGCTGGTGGCGGGGTTCACCGACCTGAGCGTCACCGGGTTCCGTTCGCGTGCATGGGTGATGGGAAGAGGCGACTGGATCCGGCAGAACGTCGCCGGTCTCCAGCGTCTGATGGAACCGCTCGCCCAGCGGTTGTTGGAGAAACGTCCCACTCGGCCGACGATCGCGCGCAAAGCCGTCGGCGCACAAGCGGGCGCGATCCTCGGCTACGTCTCGCGCCGGGTCCTCGGGCAGTTCGATGTGTTCCTGCCACCGGACGACGAAGGGTTGATCTACTTCGTCGGTCCCAACCTGATCGAGGTAGAGCGCCGCTACAGCTTGGTCCCGAGCGACTTCCGCCTCTGGGTCGCGATCCATGAGGTCACCCACCGGGTGCAGTTCTCGGCGGCGCCATGGCTCCGGGGATTCCTCGGCGGGATGGTGGACGAGTATCTCGAGACGGTCTCGTTGGATCCCCACCAGCTGATGGAGCAACTTCGTCGCGCGGCCGAGGAGGCGCGAACCGGGAGCGGACCGGGCGGGATCCTCCGACTGCTGACGCCGGAGCAGCGCGCGATCTTCGAACGGACCCAGGCGATGATGTCGCTCCTGGAAGGGCACGCCTCCTTCGTGATGAACGAGATGGGGAAGGAACACATCGCCACCCTGCCTCGACTCAGGAACGCACTCCAGGCGAGACGGCACGTCCGTGGCGTCGAGCAGCGATTCCAACGTGCGATCGGGTTCGATCAGAAGGTGGCGCAATACGACACCGGCGAGCGATTCGTGCGCGACGTGATCGAACGGGTGGGGATGAGCGGCTTCAACCTGGTGTGGGAGTCGCGCGAGCATCTCCCGCAGCCGGGCGAGGTGGCCGATCCGGATCGCTGGATCGCTCGCGTCACGCGGTAAGCCGATGGCGGCGCGGAGACCGCCCGCCGTCGCGAGGGTCCTCGAGCGGGTCACGAAGACGGCACGAGCACACGACCTGTTCACGCCTGGCGACGTGGTGCTGGTGTGGGTGAGCGGGGGCCCCGATTCGGTGTGTCTCCTCGAGTCGTTGGTCCGATTGCGCCGACTCTTCCGGCTCCGGTTGCAGGTCTTCCACATGGATCATCGGCTTCGACCCGACTCGGCGGCCGACGCCGCCTATGTTCGCCGTCTCGCCGAGCGGCTCGGGTTGCCCTTCCATCTGTCGGTTGCCGTCGATGAGCCCGGTCGTTCGGATTCCGTGGAGATGTGGGGCCGGTTCGAGCGAGCACGAGAGGCGGGACGCGTGGCTCGAGCGATCGGCGCAACGCGGATGGCCGACGGCCACACGCTCGACGACCAGGCGGAGACGATCCTGATGGGCCTCGTCCTCGGCTGGGGGTTGGATGGGATGGGCGGGATCGCTCCGGTGAACGGCACGCTCGTTCGACCGCTGATCGACGTGACGCGGAAGGAGGTCGACGGGTTCTGTCGAGCGCTCCGCCTCCGCCCTCGACACGATCCGACGAACATGGACACGAACCTACTGCGCAACGCCCTTCGGCTGGAGGCGATCCCCGCGATCGAACGGTCCACGGGGCGCGACGTGAAGCGCACGTTCGCTCGGACGGCGGACCACCTGCGACGAGACGCGACGGCGTTGTTCGCGCACGCCGACGAGCACGCACAGACGCTCGTCGAGCTACGCGACCGCGGGTTCGCGCTGCGGGCCCGGCCGTTGCTGGATCTGCCCGCGGCGCTCTCGTCCCGGGTCGTTCGACGCGGCTTCCAGCGGGCGGCCCTCGGTTGGGACCATGAGGCGATCGACGCGGTCCTCGACCTGGCGGCTGGATCCCCCGGTCGGGCGCGCGACCTCTTGCTCGGGATCAAGGCCCGGCGTACCCGCACGCATGTCGAGGTCGAGGGGTAGACTCGCGGCTCCCGTGGAGACCTACGCCGACGACATCGAGAACGTCCTGATCAAGGCGGACGAGATCGAGGCCAAGCTCGCCGAGATGGGCGAGCAGATCACGCGGGACTACGAGGGTCGCCGTCTCCTGCTCGTCGGCGTCCTCAAGGGGGCGTTCGTGGTGATGGCCGACCTCTCGCGGCACATCCGGCTCCCGCTCGAGTTCGATTTCATGGCCGTGTCGTCCTACGGGGCGGCGACCAAGACCTCGGGCGTCGTCCGGATCCTCAAGGACCTCGACCACGATCTGAAGGATCGAGACGTGCTGGTCGTCGAGGACATCGTCGACTCCGGTCTCACGCTCAAGTACCTGCTCAAGAACCTGGCCGGACGCAAACCCGCGACGCTGGAGGTCGCGGCCCTGCTGCGCAAGGAGGGGATCCAGCAGGTGCCGCTGGACATCCGCTACTGCGGCTTCGACATCCCGAACGAGTTCGTCGTCGGCTACGGGCTCGACTTCTCCGAGAAGTACCGGAACCTTCCCTATATCGGGACGCTCAAGCCCTCGGCGTACGGCGGCTGACCGGGAACCTGCGGAGGCTCGGGCGCGTCCCAGGGACATGCGCACGATCCTCGCGACGGCTCTGCTGCTTTCGCTCATCGCGTGCGGCAGATCGTCGAATCCCGCGAACCCGTCCGGGATCTTCGGGACCGTCACCGCGGGCCCGACGTGTCCGGTCGAGCGAGCGGGCTCCCCGTGTCCGCCGGCTCCGTGGGTCGGGACCGTGCGGGCGACCGACGACGCCGGTCATCCGAACGAGACGCGGACCGACGACAACGGCGATTACACGCTGACGCTCCAGCCGGGCAGCTATGAAGTCGTCGCCGTCACCGACGGCGAGCTGCCAACGAGCCGATCGCTCACGATCGACGTGCAGCCAGGGCATCCGATCCGCGTGGATCTGACGGTGGATACCGGCATCCGCTGAGCGGACCTACACTCGCCGGGTGAGCGCCGGCGCAAGCGGGTTGCCGTTCGATGCGTACGCCGTGTTGGGCGTGAGCCCTTCCGCGACATCGGACGAGATCCATCACGCGTACCGGATGCTCGCCCGTCGGTTCCACCCCGACGCCGACCGAACCGATCCTCGCGCGGCGGGCCGGTTCGCTGAGATCACGGCGGCCTACGACATCCTCGTCGACGTCGATCGCCGCCGCTCGTACGACCTCCGGCGTGCGGCCGTCGCCGGGCCCCGAGCCGCCCGCGTCGCCCCCGGTCCGACCGGGAACACCGCCGTGCGCGGGCCGGCGGCCCGGCCACCGGTACGGAGGGACACGTCCCCGATCACACCCGAGCCCCGACACGAGGACACGCACGACGAGTTCGGTCTCCTCGTCTTCCTCGCGAAGGTCGTGATCGGGGTCGTGATCGTGATCGTCCTCGCCGCCTTGCTCCTTGCGTTCCGTCCGCCTCCGCCGTGCCGCGCCGACACGCCCGTCAACGCTCCGTGCACGCCGACGGCGACTCCCCCTTGATGCCGTGGGGCGGAGGGCATGTAGCATCCGGGCATGACCAGCGAGCGCTTCGATCACGCGAAGATCGAGCAGGGCGTCCGGCTGCTCCTCGACGGCATGGGGGAGGACCCTGAGCGCGCCGGGCTGCGCGAGACGCCGTCGCGGGTCGCCCGGATGTTCCAGGAGATCTTCGCCGGGATCGACATGGATGCCGCCCAGGTGGTGACCGTCGTCGAAGGGGTCGACTTCGACGAGATGATCATGGTCCGGGACATCCCGCTGTACTCGATCTGCGAGCACCACCTCCTTCCCTTCGTCGGCAAGGCGCACGTCGCGTACATCCCGAACAAGTCACAGCAGATCACGGGGTTGTCGAAGGTCGCACGCGTCGTCGACGTCCTGGCGAAGAAGCCGCAGGTGCAGGAACGGCTGACGACCGAGATCGCGGAGGCGATCGAGCGGGCGCTCTCCCCGCGGGGGGTCTTCGTCGTGATCGAGGCGGAGCACCTCTGTATGACGATGCGGGGCGTCAAGAAACCGGGGTCCCTCACCGTGACCTCCGCCGTCCGCGGACTGTTCCGTACCGACGCACGGACCCGTCAGGAGGCGATGGATCACATCCGGATGCGCTGACCGGCATCCTGCCTCCCGTAGAAGGCCGAGAGTATCGCCTACACGGTTCACCCGCTCCGAGACCCTGTACGGGTGTGGTGCAGGATGCAGCCGTGAGCATCGAGCCGCGCGACGCGGTCGAGCGTGTGTGGAGGGAACAAGGCGCCAAGCTGTGGCGGTCGCTGGTCGCCTTCACGGCCGACCCTGACGTTGCGACCGACGCGATGGCCGAAGCGTTCGCACAAGCGCTCGGCCGCGGCGCCGCCGTCCGCGATCACGATCGATGGATCTGGCGGGCGTCGTTCCGGATCGCAGCGGGGGAGCTGAAGGCTCGGACCCGTCGCTCGGATACTCTGCCGGAGCGCAGCTATGAGATGTCGGAACCGGCCGCGGACCTCATCAGAGCCCTCGCGATCCTGAGTCCGAACCAGCGTGCCGCGCTCGCCCTCCGTGACTACGCCGATCTTCCGACCAAGGATGTCGCCCGCATCCTGGGCTGCAGCCAGGCGACGGTGCGGGTTCATCTCGCGCAAGCACGGAAACGGCTGCGCCCACTGTTGGAGGTAAGCGATGACTGAGATCCAAGACCGCCTCCGTGACCTCGACGGACTCGATGTTCCCGACGTGTACGCCCGAGCACGCGCGATCGGACCGAAGGAGCCCCAAGAGCCGCGCCCCTCAGCTGCCCGACGAGCTGGTGTGATCCTGCTGGCTTCCCTCGTCGCGGCGGCAGGGTTCGGTCTCCTGTTCCGAGCGCGAGACACGGACGACGGAGCTCCGACGACGAGCAATTCAACTGCCACCCCGACGGGGCCCGTGGCGCCCGCCCCGCAGGGCCTCATCGCCTTCGCAGCTCAGTCACATGGGTCGACGACCGGACTGGTGATCGCGGTCATGCAGCCGAACGGGACCGGCTTCCGGCAGCTGACGGGTCTGCCTGGGGATCGTGATGGGGATCCCGAGATCGCTCGATACACCTTTGCGAGTGACGACAGCCCGTCGTTCTCGCCCGACGGTCGCACGATCGCGTTCGTCCGTCGATACACCGAAGGCGTGAACTCCCTCTGCACGATCAAAGTCGACGGATCGAACTTCCGGGTCGTGAAGCGCGATGCGCAGATGGGCGAGATCGCGTGGTCGCCCGACGGTCGCACGATCGCCTTCTATTCCGAGCAGGACGGCGGGATCCATCTGATCGACCCCGATGGGACGAACGAACGAGCACTGTGGCCGCGCACGGGCGGGCCGAACCAGGACGCCCCTTCGTGGTCGCCCGACAGCTCGCTCGTCTACTACGCGAGCGGGGGGATCTGGGCGGCCCGGGCGGACGGAAGCGGCTCACGTCGTGTGGCCGATCCCCCGCGGCCCGTCGGTTGGGTGGCCCTCTGTCCCGAGGGCTCCCCGATCGCGTTCGTAGAACAAGGATCGACGGGCGGAAACGGTGCGATCTGGCTGGTGGACCCCGATGGATCGAACCTTCGGCGAGTCACGCCAGCCGGGAGCGGAAACTGGTACGCCGTGTCGTGGGCACCAAGTGGTCTGCGATTGTTGCTCGTGCACGTGGACGGGACCGCAGCGGTGATCGACCCGGACGGGACCCACCTCGAGCCGGTCCCCATGCCCGCGGGGGTCATGGTCGCGGGACCGATCGCTTGGTGGGCAACGGTCCCCTAGATCGCTCTTTCGCGCGCGCCGTCTCGCTCACACCCTTCTACGATGGCCGTATGGACCAACGCGTCTGGAGGTGCGGTAACCACGCACTGAGCCTCGGCGAACGCACGTTGGTGATGGGCATCGTGAACGTCACGCCGGACTCATTCAGCGACGGCGCCATGTTCGCGAGCGTCGACGATGCGGTGGCCCACGGCGCGCGGCTCGTTGACGAGGGCGCGGACCTCGTGGACGTGGGCGGGGAGTCGACCCGGCCCGGCTCGGATCCCATCGAGGCCGACGAGGAGCTCCTTCGCGTCATCCCGGTTATCGAGGGGCTCGTGAAAGCTCGTCCCGGCACGCCCCTCAGCGTCGATACGCGGAAACCGGAGGTGGCGAGTGCGGCGCTCGACGCCGGCGCCAGCGTCGTCAACGACATCGCGGGGGGTCGGACCAGCGCGCTCCTCGAGACCGTCTCGCGCACCGGGGCCGGGGTCATCCTGATGCACATGCTCGGCGAGCCGAAGACGATGCAGGACGACCCGCGCTACGACGACGTCGTGGCGGAGGTGCACGAGTTCCTCCGCGAGCGCAT
>DATAEV010000333.1:0-4969 GCA_036257875.1 Actinomycetota bacterium
GCCGACGAGCGCGCGCGCGTGCCAGAAGCTCTCACCGATCGCCGACGTGATGCCGTGCTCGTTGCGGACGCCGTCCCAGTCGTAGATGAAGTTGATCCATCGTCCGTCGGGCTCCTGCATCCACAACACGAACTCGAGCACGCCGCGGGCCCATCGCTCTGCCCAGGGCTGTTTGGTCCGAGCCCACACGTCGCACAGGACGTCGAGGAGCCGGGCGGCGTCATCGACGCACGCGACGCCTTCGAAGCCGGACTCCTTCGCGACGACGGTCGCGCCGTCCCCGCCTCCATAGACGGCGACGGCCAGGGCGTCGCCGGCGGCGGGGACCGGACGGGTCAGACGAGCGAGCTGTCGGAGCATGGCAGCGGAGTCTCCCAGGGCGGACGGAGGAAGGCCAGGGTTCGCCTACACCGGGTCCAGCGCCGACAGGACATCATCGATCGCCATGTCGGCGGCACAAACCGTCGAGTCGGCAGCCCCGTAGTAGACCCGGATGTCGCCGTCCCCGAGGTCGACGTGCCCGCTCGGGAACACGACGTCGTGCAGGAACCCGTCGAGCTCGTACTCGGTCTCGGGCGCCAACAGGGGCCGGTCGGTGCGGGCGAGCACCTTCGTCGGGTCTCCGGCATCCAGCAACAGCGCGCCCACCCCGTACCGGTTGTCGCGGTCGGCGCCGTGATAGATCTCGAGCCACCCCCCATCGACGCGGATCGGCACCAAAGACGCGCCGATCCTCATCTCGTCCCAGGTGCCGATCCGCGGCTGCGCGATCGGCCGTGGGTTCCCCCAGTGCACGAGGTCGTCGCTCTCCAAGAGCCAGAGACCGAGCACGCGCCCGAAGGATCCGGGCATCGGGCGCGTCAACGCGAGGTAACTGCCACCGACCTGCTCGGGGAACAGCACGACGTCCTTCTGGTCGGGCTGCAGCATCGTGCCGCACCGCTCGAACGAGCGGAAGTCGGTGGTCATCAATCGGGCGGTCGTGATCCCCAACCGGCTCACGGCTACGTAGGTGATGTGGAACGCGTCGCCCAGCCGTGTGATCCGCGGGTCCTCGACCCCGTACTCCTCGAGCGGCGTCGCCGACACGATCGTCGGTTGCGGATCGATCGCGAAGTGGGTCCCGTCGGTGCTGCGCGCGACGCGCAGGTGCGAGATGTGGGACAGGTAATCCGTGAACTCCGACTGTCCCTGCGTGAAGCCACCGGCCGTGTTCCGGTACCGGATCGTCCGCGGATCGGACAGATCGAGCCCCGGCAGATCCCTCGGGACGTAGCCGATCACGATCTGCGGCGGTTCCTGCTGGTGATCGAAGAACGCCATCCCGATGAGCTGCTCGGGGCGGAGCCCGCTGGGGAGGGGCACCAGCCGAGGCTCGGGACCCGAGAGGTCGACCATCCGAGCATCCGGTCCGGGTTCGGGGCGCGGCCGCTCGGTCACCCGCACGAGCAGGACGGTCTCGTCACCGACGGTCGCGACACCGGGGTTGATCGTGGAGATCACCTCGAACCCCGGTTGCGGCTCGACGTCACCGGGCTTGATCAGCGGGTTGCCGCGCAGCCGGTGGGCAACCGTGAGCGGCTTCTCCCGGCGCCGTTCCTTCTGGACCGGCGGATGCTCCGCGGCGAGCTCACGCATCACGTCGAGGAACCGAGCTCCCGTCTTGGGCCACGTGGCCTCGTTGGCATAGCGGTAGGCGTTCTTCTCCAATCGGGCCTTGAGCTTCGGATCGTCCAGGATCGTGTTGACCGCCTCGGCGATCTGATCGGCCGCGTGGAAATCGACGAGGATCCCTCGATCGTCCGCGAGGGCCTCCTTCGCATGAAGGTATGGCGTGGAGACGACGGCCTTCCCCGCGCCGAGCGCGTACGAGAGGGTTCCGCTCGTGATCTGGTTGGGGTCGAGGTACGGCGTCACGTACACGTCGGTGGCGAGGAGGTAATCGATGATGTCCTTCTGCTCGAGGTACTGGTTGACGAAGACGACGTTGTCGGTCAGGCCCAGCTCCTCGACGAGGGCGGTCAGACGGTTCCGGTACTCCTCTCCCCGTTGCTTGAGCAGCTCGGGGTGCGTCTGCCCGGCGATCAGGTAGAGCGCTTCCGGATGCCGGGCGACGACGGCCGGCATGGCTTCGATCACGTACTCGAGGCCCTTGCCGGGCCCCACGAGACCGAAGGTCGACACGATCTGGCGATGATCGAGTCCGAGCTTCGCCTTGAGACGGCGCCGTCCGATCGGCTCGATGTGGGGCATCCCGTGCGGGATCACGGTCGGGCGCTGCGCGATGCCGTACACGTCCCGGAGGATGTCGACGGCGGTCTCGGCCATCACGGTCAAACCGTGGGCGGAGTCCGCGATCGAGCGGACCGCCTCCCGGATCGCGGGGGATGGATCCGGCAGGACCGTGTGCAGGGTCACCAGCGCCGGCTTCTCAAGCTCGTCGAGGAACGGCGTCAGATGGTCCTCATAGGTGCCTTCGATCCAGTGGTCCCCGACCCAGCCGCCGCCCTTCCACAGGCCGTAGAGCCCGAACTCGTGCTGGACGCACACGACGTCGGCGTTGGACCGATTGATCGCCCGGGCGGCCGCCCGATAGGGCATGGGGCTTCCTTGCCGGATCCGCCAGCGAACCTCGGACCCGTAGGCACGCACGGAGTTCCGCTCGTCGATCGCTGCGATGCGGGCGCGCGTCGAGGGATCCGCCTGGCGGATCGCGTGGATCAGGTCCGAGGTGAAGGTCGCGATCCCGCAGCGGCGGGGTGGATAGGTGGAGACGAACGCGATGCGCATATGCCTTCAGAGTAACGGAGGGCTCCACGGTCGTGAGGCGTGGCCCCGATCGCCCCCAGCCTTGACTCTTCGCGGCAACACGATTACCACCTACCCATGCCCAGCCCGCTCGAGTCCCTCTCCCGCGTCCCGCTCTTCGCCAACCTCACCGCTCGACAGATGCGGAAGGTCGCGAAGAGCGCGAGCGAGGACTCGTACCCGGCGGGCACCAGCATCGTCCTGGAGGGCGGCCGCACCGAGACGCTCTTCGTCATCCTGGAAGGGACCGCGAGGATCATCCGGAACGGGCGCACGCTCGCCAAGCGGAACGCCGGCGAGTTCTTCGGTGAGATCTCGATGATCGACGGTCGTCGGCGGGCGGCCTCCGTGGTCGCGGACACGCCGATGCGATGTCTCGTTCTGGATCACGCCGGCCTCCGGAAACTCGTGATGGACGACCCGGGGATGGCCTGGAGTCTGCTCCAGACGCTCGCCCGGCGGGTCAGGGATACCTAGGACCCGGGCGGTTCGCGGTCACCGCGTAGAGGTGCCATTCGTCCGGCACGCCCTTGAGCGTGTGGGCGCCTCGATCCTCCAGGTTGATGCCGGAGCCAACGACGAGATCCCTGACCGTGCTCGACACGAGGATCTCGCTCGCACCCGCCAAGGCCCCCACGCGTGCGCCGATCGCGACCGCGAGACCCGAGATGTCACCGTCGGCGAGCTCGATCTCGCCGGTGTGCAATCCCGCGCGGATCTCGATGCCCAACTCCGGCACCGCCGCCACGATCGCCTGTGCGCACCGCACGGCACGGCCGGGCCCGTCGAAGGTGGCGAGGAAGCCGTCGCCCATCTTGCGGATCTCGCGACCATGGAACCGCGCGAGCTGCGCTCGGACGATCCGATCATGGCCGTCCTGCACCCTGCCCCAGGCCTGGTCGCCCATCGCGGCGCTCTGGCTCGTGGAGTCCACGATGTCGGTGAATAGGACCGTGGCGAGGAGACGGTCGAACGCGGACTGTTCGTGCTGGATCGATCCGAGGAAGGCGTGGACGGCCTCGCCCAGCTCATCGAGATCGCTCATCCACGCGACGCGACGAGCGCCTGGAAGCGGAAGGAGCTTCGCCCCGGGGATCCGTAACGCGACGTACTCGGCTTCGCCGGGATCGCCACTTTCCCCGTGGACGACCGTCGTCGGCACCTGGATCGCGGGCAGGATGTCGCGAACATCCGTGTGTGCCCACATGTGATCGAACGCAAGCATGTCGCCGGGCGCGGCCGAATACCGAGCCCATCTCGCCGCCCACCGAAACAGCTCAGGGTCGTCCGGCTCGCTCCGATCCAGGAGCAGCGATATCTCGGCCCACTCGCGCCCGTAGCGTTCCCTGCCCCAGATCTCCGGGATCCTCGCGTGTTCCCTGATCCAGGCGTCCTCGGCCAAGCCCCACGGGTAATCGGGCGCCCAAGTCATCCGCGCGTTGCCTCCGTAGAGGATCAGCCCCGCCGACCGTTCGGGATACGTCGCGGCGAACAGCGCGGCGAGAGCGGCGCCGTCGCCCATGCCGAAGAGGGTCGCTCGTTCGCTGCCCACGGCGTCCATCACGGCTCGGATGTCGTCCATCCTCGCCTCGAGGTCGGGGACCTGGCTGATGCGATCGGAAAGGCCGGTCCCGCGCTTGTCGAAGGTGATCAGGCGCGCGTCCCTCGCGAAGGACCGCAGCATCTTCGCGATCCGAGGCTGTTCCCAATAGACCTCCAGATGCGAGACCCACGGGAAGACCACGATGAGATCGACCGGTCCCTCACCCAGGGTCTGATACGCGATCCACACGTCGTCGCTCGTTTTCGCGTACAGGGTTTCCGGGGTCACGGAGTCAGTCTCGGCTCGCACCGCGTCACCCGCAACCTGGGGCCGCTAGGTCAGCGGGTCGAAGCGCGCCGTGAAATGCCGCAGCTGCGGCGCCTGCTCGACGATCCGGTACCCCGGCAGATCCTCGGCGCGGGCGGCGACGTCCCTCACGACCTCGATCACGTAGTCGACGTGGCTCTGCGTGTAGGTCCGTCGCGGGATCGCGAGCCGCACCAGGTCCGTGGCTGCCGGCTTCTCCGTGCCATCGGGCTTCATCCCGAACATCACCGTTCCGATCTCGCATCCCCGGATCCCTCCGGCCTCGTACAACGCCACCGCGAGTGACTGCCC
>DATAEV010000342.1:0-5959 GCA_036257875.1 Actinomycetota bacterium
GTCCCGACAGGAGGTCGCCCATGATGGAGCCCACCCGGTTCGACCTGGCGCAGGACCGCATGCCGACCGCGTGGTTCAACATCATGCCTTCGCTCGTGCAGGCAGGGATCCAACCGCTGCCGGCGCTGCACCCCGGAACGAAAGAGCCCGTCACGCCCGACCTGCTGGCGCCGCTGTTCCCCGAGGCGCTGATCATGCAGGAGGTCGCGACCGAGGAGTGGATCGACATCCCCGGCGGCATCCTCGACGTGTACCGGCTCTGGCGGCCCTCGCCACTGCATCGCGCCGTCCGCCTGGAACAGGCGCTGCAGACGCCAGCCCGGATCTACTACAAGTACGAAGGGGTCTCGCCTGCCGGCTCGCACAAGCCGAACACCGCGGTCGCCCAGGCCTTCTACAACAAGGAAGCCGGTACGAAGCGGATCGCGACCGAGACGGGCGCCGGGCAGTGGGGCTCGGCCCTCTCGATGGCGTGCTCGTTCTTCGGGATCGGATGCCAGGTCTTCATGGTGAAGGCCTCGTACGAGCAGAAGCCGTATCGCCGGATCTTCATGGAGACCTTCGGTGCCGAAGTGATCCCGTCGCCGTCGCCCACCACCCAGGCCGGCAAGGCGATCCTCGAGGCGCATCCCGACTCGACCGGGTCGCTCGGGATCGCGATCAGCGAAGCGGTCGAGGTGGCGGCCACGTCGAACGGCGCGGTGAAGTACTCGCTCGGCTCGGTGTTGAATCACGTCCTGCTGCACCAGACGGTGATCGGGCTCGAGGCGAAGGAGCAGATGAAGCTCGCTGGCGAGAGCGACCCGCACGTCGTGATCGGGTGCGTGGGCGGCGGCTCAAGCTACGCGGGACTCGCCTACCCGTTCATCGCGGATCGGCTGGCCGGGCGCACCCAGACCAGGTTCATCGCGACCGAGCCGGCCGCCTGTCCGACCCTCACGAAGGGGCGGTTCGCGTACGACCTCGCCGACACGGCCGGGATGACGCCGCTGCTGCCGATGTACACGCTCGGGCACACGTTCGTTCCGGCGCCGGTGCACGCCGGGGGTCTTCGCTACCATGGCGACTCGCCCTCGCTCTCGCTGTTGGTGCGGCACGGCCACATGGAGGCGCGTGCCTACACCCAGAATGAGGTGTTCGACGCGGCGATCCGGTTCGCGCACGCTGAGGGGATCATCCCCGCGCCGGAGTCCGCGCACGGGCTGAAGGCCGTGATCGAGGAGGCCGACGCCGCGCGCGAGGCCGACGAGGAGCGCGTGATCCTGGTCAACCTGACTGGGCACGGCTACTTCGACATGCAGGCTTACGACGACTACCTCAACGGCCGGCTGCCGGACTTCGAGTTCGATCCAGCGGCGGAGGATGCCGCGCTGGCAGACCTCCCGGACGCACCCTCGCTCGGCGGGTGATGGGCCGCAAGGAGGAGTTGCTCGGGATCGAGCGGGAACGGTGGGTCGCGTTCAGCGAGCTCGTCGACCGCGTGCCGGCCGACCGATCCGAGGAGGCGACCCTGGATCCGGACGGGTGGTCGGTGAAGGACCTGCTCTGGCACATGGCCTCCTGGAACCGGGAGGCCGCACGCGCGCTGGAGCAGGTCCGGCTGGGGACGTATGAGGACGGTGACTGGGGCACGGAAGAGAAGAACGAACGGTTCCTGATCGAAGGTCGTGCCACCGATCTGCCGACCGTCAGAGCGGAGTGGCTAGCCTCGCGAGAGCGGGTCCTCGCGGAGATGGCTGCGGCCCCGGAGGTGACCGCACCGGTCGAGGAGTGGTTCTCCGAATCCGCGTACAAGCACATCGACGACCATGCCCCGGAGCTCTCCAGATTCATCGAACGACTGATGTGAGCGCCATGGAGGATGGGGATCGGGTGGAGGTCCGCCGGCTCGCGCCGGCGGACCTCGCGCCGTTCCAGGCCGGCATGCCGGCCTGGAACACCACCGAGTACGCCAAGCGGCTCGCGTTCCAGCAGCGCGGCCTCGCCGTGCAGCTGGTCGCGTGGGTGGGCGACGAGCCGGCGGGCAAGGCGATGGTGGTGTTCCCCGGTCACCCGGAGTGGTCGCCGTCCGCCTATCGGGAGGGATGCCCGGAGATCCGGGACCTCGGGGTCGCGGCCGCCTGGCGCCGTCGCGGGATCGCGACCGCGCTCGTCGCGGCCGCCGAGCGCGAGACGCGCTCGGCGGGGTTCGCCCGGCTGGGGCTGGGGGTTGGCGTCGAGGACGACTCCGCGGCGGCGCGCTCCCTGTACCGACGGCTCGGGTACGTGTTCGCGCACGGACCGTTCGTGCAGGCTGCTCGGCTCGAGACGGGCGACGGGATGGCACTTCCCGTGGCAGGCGTGTGCACGTACGTCGTGAAGGAGCTTCCCGACGGGCCCGCCCGTCATCCCTCGTAGGTCTTGGGATCCAACCGGAACTGATCCGTCGCGAACTGGGCGACCAACCGCATCAAGATCGTGTATCCGTCGGCGTTGAAGTGCACACCGTCGTCCGCACGCACGAGCGTGAGGTGTTTGCCGTCGTGGTAATACGCGCTGTAGCCGCCGCCGGGCGAGGCGAACGTGCTCCACGTGTCGAAGAACGACACGTTCGGGAGCTGGTCGGCGACCGCCTGGAAGGCGCCGTTCTGTCGCTCGATGAAATCCCAGCGCCGCGAGTCGCGCGGGTTGGGGAGCCCGACCCAGATCACGTGCCCCCCCTCCGACGTCGCGAGGCTCGCGAACGCACGGACCCGCTGTTCGTAGGCGGGAGGGAAATCCCCGGTACCGATCTGGGCGACCACCTGGCCGGCCGGCGTCACCAGGGATTGGGCGTCGTTCTCGCCGAGCATCACGATCGTCAGGTCGGGGCGTGAGCGATCGACGATGGTCCGCATCTGTGCCGGCCAGTTGAAGTAGTCGGGGCGAGCGAGCCCGGTGGAGATGCGCCCTTGCTTGATGACGTCGACGAGCGACGGCTTGAACACGCGCTCGGCGAAGGACCCGATGCCCTGCGCCAGCGAGTCCCCGACCACGATCACGCGCAACGGCTTGGCGACGGTGGGCACACGGATCGTCGTGTCTCGTTGCGGATGCCTGACGGGGTGTGCCGGTGCGGGAACGCTCGGCAGCGGGTCGACGTCGTTTCCGCCCCCGACCGCCTCGTTCGGGTGGCGACCGAGCGCCTGGGTGGCGTTGTCGATCAGCCTCGTGAGGCCGACGCGGTCCTCCACCCACACGACCGGGTCCAAGACGGCGAGCGAGATCGTCCGCCGGAGACCGTCCGGCTGCGCCTCCGACGATCGCTTCAGCTCGGGCGCGTAGAGCAGGCTCCACAGGATGATCCCGACGAGGAGCACCACGAGGACCCGCCCGGCGGGCATGCCCCGGCGGCCCGGAGGCGGACCGTCGCCAGGGTTCTCGGACCGCTCACGCGTGGTCGTGCGTTCTTGGGTGTCGGTGGTCATCTCAGAACTGGAAGTAGATGAACGGCGCCACCCCGCGGGGTCCCAGCGTCGTGATCAGGAAGAGTACGACCGCGACGGTCACCCCCAGCGGGACCGGGCGGAGCCGCGAGAGAGCCGCCTTGAGTCGTTCGGCGGGCCGGTGGGGAAGGAACTGCGTCACGAGCCCGGCGGAGATCGCGAGCAGGACGGGGGCGGTGACGAGCGGTGAGGGCACCCCCCATGCGGTCACGGTGCGCGCGAGCAACGAGAGCGCGGTCGCGACGGAATCCGCTCGGAACAGCGTCCATGCGATGCACACGAGCGTGAACGTCGCCAGCTGCTGCATCCCGTGGACGAGCGCCGTCTCCGGGGGTTCGGCGAGCTGCCCCGACTCGCGCTTGCCGTCCTTCCAGTGACCGACCGCGAGGTACACGCCGTGCAGGCCTCCCCACACGACGAAGTGCCATGCCGCGCCGTGCCACAGACCACCGAGGAGCATCGTGATCATCAGGTTGACGTACGTGCGCGTCGTCCCCTTCCGGCTCCCCCCGAGCGGGATGTAGAGGTAATCGCGCAGCCATCGGGAGAGCGTCATGTGCCAGCGCCGCCAGAACTCCTGGACGGAGTGCGCGCTGTACGGGCGGTCGAAGTTCTGGGGGAACCGGAACCCGAGCAACTTCGCGACCCCGATCGCGATGTCCGTGTAGCCGCTGAAGTCGCAGTAGATCTGGACCGCGTACGCAACGATCGCCACGATCGCTTCGGGCGAGCTGTGCCGAGCAGGATCGCCGAAGACGGGATCGACGATCGCTCCCGCCAGATAGTTGGCGATCACCACCTTCTTGAACAACCCGCCGAGGATCAGCCACATCGCTCCGGCGACGTCGATGTGTCTGGGATCGCGCCGCACGTCGAGTTGCGGGATGAGCTCGTTGGGACGAACGATCGGCCCGGCGACCAGATGCGGGAAGAACGACAGGTAGAGGTACAGATCGACCCAGCTCGCGACCTCGAAGTCGCCCCGGTAGATGTCCACGACGTAGGCGATCGCCATGAAGGTGTAGAAGGAGACCCCCACCGGCAGCACGACCTGGATCAGTGGCGGGGCGACGTGCAGCCCGAACGTGGTGGCTGCGTTCGCCACGTTGACGGTGAAGAAGCCGTAGTACTTGAAGTACAGGAGGGGTGCGATCGTCGCGGCGACGCCGAGCGCCAGGGCGACCGACCGGCGTCTCGGCTCTCGTTGGCGGTCGACGGCGATCGCAGCGACCTGGGTGATGAGGGAGACGGCGGCGAGGAGGAACACGTACCGCCAGTTCCACCAGCCGTAGAAGATGTAGCTCGCGGCGATCATGAAGGGCTTCCACAACCGAGGGTTGTGGTTCAGCCACCAGTGGCCAAGGAAGACCAGGCAGAAGAAGATCGCGAAGTCCGTCGTGGGGAAGAGCATCGCGCCGACGATGCTACGCCACGCATCGGACGTGGTCCGGAGCGTCAGGCGGAGTTCAGGCTCGCTGCAGCGCAGTCAGCCGTCGCTCCAAGAAGCGACGTTCGGCGTCATTCGTCGTCAGGTCGAGCGCTCGCCGGTACGCCTCGACCGCGTCGCCGGTCCGCCCGGCGCGACGGAGCAGGTCGGCCTTTGCGGAATGGAACAGGTGGTAGCGATCCAGGTCGGTTTGGAGCGGCGCGAGCATCCGCAGCCCGGTCTCGGGCCCGTCGGCCATCGCGACTGCGGCCGCGCGATTGAGCTCGACGACCGGCGACGGCTGGAGCGTCGCCAAACGACCGTACAGGGTCGCGATCTCGGGCCAATCGGTGTCTTCGGGGCGCGGCGCCCGGGCGTGACACGCGGCGATCTCGGCCTGCAGGCGGTAAGCGCCCGGGCGCCGCGCGGCCTCGGACAGCAACGACAACCCCTCGTCGATCATGACGTGATCCCACCGGGAGCGGTCCTGGTCCTCGAGCAGGACGAGGTCTCCCGCCCCGTCGGTTCGAGCGGCGCGACGGGCGTGTTGGAGCAGCATGAGCGCGAGCAGGGCGCGAACGTCCTCGTCCCCCGGGAGGAGCCGATCGACGAGCCGCGCCAACCGGATCGCCTCGTCGCCCATCTCCGCTCGCAGCAGCTCGCCCTGGGTTGCCGCGTACCCCTCGTTGAAGACGAGGTACAGAACGGCGAGCACACCGTCGAGACGCTCCGGCAGCAGTTCTCTCGGCGGCACGCGGTACGGGATCGCGGCGTCGCGGATCTTGCGCTTCGCGCGCGTGAGGCGTTGCCCGAGGGTCGGCTCCGGAACGAGGAAGGCGCGCGCGATCTCGCGGGTCGACAGCCCCGCGACCGTTCGGAGCGTCAGAGCCACCCGCGCGTCCATCGCGAGGGCCGGATGGCAACACGTGAAGAGGAGCCGGAGGCGGTCGTCCGGGATCTCCTGCACGTCGGCTCCGATGGTCTCCAGCTCGGCGATCTGCGCGGCAGCCTCGGTCTTCGCCCGGCCGACCCGCTCACGCCGGAGCTTGTCGATCGCTCGGTTGCGCGC
>DATAEV010000007.1:0-20055 GCA_036257875.1 Actinomycetota bacterium
GTTGCGGAGGCTCCCACCGGCGATCAGGCCGGCAAGGATCGCGAGGCCGATCACCGCCAGGATCGGGGACATGCGCCTATCGTGCCCTGCCGCGTCGTCCACGTCACGCTCCGTGATCCGAACGAACGTCGGTACGCTTCATGAGATGGACGGGTCAGACGCGGATCTCGGGTACTTCGGGCCCGGTAGCGTCAGCTGGCAGGTGGACCGGGAGGTCACCGTCCTGTTCGGCGGCGCCCGAGCCTTGTTGATGCAAGCCGCACACCCGCTCGTCGTCGCCGGCGTCAACCAGACCCAGATGTACGACCGGAGCCCGTGGAAGCGGCTCCAGCGGACGCTGATGCTGACGTACACGATCACCTTCGGCACGAAGGCCGAGGCTCACGCGGCTGCCGACCGGATCAACGAGGTCCATGCGCGGATCAACGGGATCGATCCGATCACCGGCAAGCGGTACGACGCCTTGGATCCGCATCTGCTCCTGTACGTCCACGCGACGCTCGTGGACTCGGCCTTGCTCTACGAGGAGCTCACGATCGGCCGGCTCGATGATGAGGGCCGTCAACGGTTCCACGAGGAGCAGATGCTCGCGGCCGAGCTGGTGCGGATCCCGAAGGGGTCCATCCCGCCGACGGTTCCCGCGCTACGCGCGTGGCTCGCCGATGTGGAGGATCGCAGCGAACTCGCCGTGACCGATGGGGCCCGCCGGGTCGCGGGGTTGTTCATGGATCCGCCTCGTGACGCCGAATGGCGACCGATCCTTCCGCAGGTGGCTCGACTCGCGTTTGGCACGCTCTCCCCACACCTGCGCGAGATGTACGGGATCCGCTGGAACGGGGCGAAAGAGGCTGCCCTTCGTTCGACGTTCGCGCTGATGCGCGCGGCACGTCCCCTGCTCCCCGCCAAGTACCGGTACATCGAGCCATACAACGACTGGGTCCGGGAGGGTCGGCGAACCCCGACCCTGCGCCCCGCGAGGCCGCGTCGGTGAGCGACATCGAGGGCTTGCTGCTGGACATCGATGGCGTCCTCGCGGTGTCGTGGGAGCCGTTGCCCGGTGCGGTGCAAGCGATGGCGTCACTCCGGGCCGAAGGGATCCCGTTCCGCTTGATCACGAACACCACGACACACGCACGACGCGACCTGGCGGCAACCCTGCGCGAGGCCGGCTTCGAGGTCGACGCTGATGAGATCGTGACGGCCGTCACGGCGACCGCCTCCTATCTGCGGGAGCATCATGCTGGACGTCGTGCCTTCGTCCTGACCGACGGCGCGCCCGGCGAGGACCTCGCCGGCGTGCCGATCGCCGGAACACCGCAAGAGGCCGATGTCATCGTGATCGGCGGAGCCAGCGACGCCTTCACGTACCGGGCGATGAACGGGATCTTCCGTCGGCTGATGGAGGGAGTCCCACTCGTCGGGATGCATCGGAACCTGTACTGGAAGACCTCGCAGGGCTGGGAGCTCGATGGCGGGGCGTACATCGCCGGCCTCGAGGAAGCCACCCGGAGCAGAGCCGTGATCTGCGGCAAACCTACTCGCACGTACTTCGAAGCGGCGCTGGCGCTCCTCGGCGTGCCGGCGGCCCGCGCCGCCATGGTCGGCGACGACGTGACGAACGACATCGAGGGGGCGCGGGCCGTCGGCATGACCGGGGTGCTCGTCCGAACCGGCAAGTTCCGAGAGGCCGACCTCGCGAAGGGGGCGCCCGACGTCGTGCTTAACTCCCTCTCCGACGTGCCCGACTGGGTCCGAGGCGTTCGATGACCACGCGAACACGACACGCGCAAGCGCTCTTCGAGGGGATCGCGCCGGAGTACGAGTGGATGGGCGGCGTGTTGTCGTTCGGCCAGGACCCCCGTTGGCGCCGCTTCCTGGTGGGCCGCGTCGATGCGCCTCGCGGCGCGTCCGTGCTCGACGTCGCGACCGGGACCGGGCTGGTCGCCCGAGCGCTCGCCGCCCGCGGCTACCGGGTCACCGGGATCGACGCCAGTGAGCCGATGCTTCGTTCGGGGGAGGCGGTCGGCCCTCGAGTGGTCGCGTTGGCGGAGTCGCTGCCGTTCGGCGATACCGGGTTCGCGGCGCTGACCTTCACCTACCTGCTGCGCTACGTTGATGACCCCGCCGCCACGATGAAGGAGCTCGCGAGGGTGGTCACGCCCGGCGGGGTGGTCGCGTCGCTCGAGTTCCACGTGCCAGAAGCGAGGTGGGCTCGATCGGCGTGGCGGCCGTACACCCGTCACGTCATGCCCCTCGTCGGATCAATCGTCTCACCGGCATGGGCGAGCACCGGGCGCTTCCTGAGTCGGTCGATCGAAGAGCACTGGTGCGCCCACCCGCTCCAAGAACAGCTCGGCTGGTGGGATGCAGCCGGGATCGGAAGCGTCCATACGCGAACGATGTCCAACGGCGCCGCGATCGTGACCTGGGGGTTGAAGCGATGAGGCCGGAGGGGGAACGACCGGCGTTCTATGCCCTCCCGTCCGGCGGGTGGGGCGACTACGTGACCCTGCTCCACCCCCCGTACACGTTGTGGCACCTCTCGTACGTCGTCATCGGTGCTTGCACGGTCCCCGACGTCAACCTCGGGTACCTCGCCTGGTCCGTGCTTGCCTTCTTCGGGGCGGTCGGTCTGGGCGCGCACGCACTCGATGAGCTGAACGGACGTCCGCTCGGAACCACGATCCCCTCACCCGTCCTGGTGGCGATCGCGTTCGTCGGGTTGATCGGCGCGGTCGTGCTCGGCATCTACGGGGTGGTTCTCGTGTCGTCCTGGATGCTCGCGTTCATCTTCGTCGGGGCGTTCATCGCGCTCGCGTACAACCTCGAATGGTTCCACGGCGCCTTCCACTCGGACCTGTGGTTCGCGCTGGGCTGGGGTGCCTTCCCGGCGCTCACGGGTGCGTTCGCGCAGACCGGCCGGCTCTCGTGGGCGGGGCTGCTGGCGGCGGCGGCGTGCGCGACGCTGTCGGCGGCGCAGCGGGTCCTGTCGACACCGGTCCGGCGACTCCGCAGGAACGCGGTCGCGATCGAAGGTCGGGCCGTCTACGACGACGGGACCGACGAACGGCTCGACAACGCGTGGCTCCGAGGAACGCCCGAGCGAACCCTCCGCCTGCTCTCCCTGGCGGTGCCGCTGCTCGCTGCCGCGATGCTCGCGTCGGCGCTCGCACGGCGTTGAGGTCGTCATATCGGCAGACCCCGCTACCCTGGTCTGCATGACCCAGGCGACCACCCTCGGCGAACTCCGCGCTTCCGGGTATCCGGATCGCACCGTCAAGCAGGAGCTCCGCGCCAACCTCCTCGACCGGCTCGAGCTCGGCCAGGAGCTCTTCCCGGGGATCCTCGGGTTCGACGACACGGTCTTGCCCGGTCTCGAACGAGGCATCCTCGCGGGGCACGATCTGATCCTCCTGGGCGAGCGCGGCCAGGCGAAGACCCGGCTCGTTCGCGCGATCGTCAACCTCCTTGACGATTCCGTCCCGGCCATCACCGGCTGCGAGGTGAACGATCATCCGTTCCGTCCGATCTGCGCCCGCTGCCGAGATCTGGTCGCGGGCGAGGGTGACGCCACACCGATCACCTGGCTCACGCCGGACGAGCGCTACAGCGAGAAGCTCGCGACCCCCGACACGTCCGTTGCCGATCTGATCGGCGACGTCGACCCGATCCGGGTGGCCGAGGGGCGGTACCTCGCGGATGAGCTCACGATCCACTACGGGATGATCCCGCGCACCCATCGGGGGATCGTCGCGATCAACGAGCTGCCCGACCTCCCGGAGCGCATCCAGGTCTCGTTGTTCAACATCTTGGAGGAGCGCGACGTGCAGATCCGCGGCTATCGGATCCGGCTGCCGCTGGACATCCTGCTCGTCGTGACCGCGAACCCCGACGACTACACCCATCGTGGCCGCATCGTCTCGCCGCTCAAGGACCGGTTCGGGACGCAGGTTCGGACGCATTACCCGGACACCCCGTCCGAAGAGATCCGCATCATGGACCAGGAGTCACGGCCGCTGACCGGGGCCGTCCCGGTCCGGATCCCCGTGTTCATGAAGGAGGTCGTCGCCTCGCTCACGCAGGAGCTCCGCCGATCTCCCAACATCAACCACCGGAGCGGGATCAGCGTGCGCTACTCGATCGGCAACCTCGAAACGCTGCAGGCGGCCGCGGTCCGTCGAGCGGCGCGCGCTCATGAGCCGGAAGCCGTCCCCCGCCCGATCGATCTTTCGGCCGTGCTGTTGTCCTCGGAGGGTCGCGTCGAGTTCGACACCGTCGAGGAGGGCCGCGAACACGACATCCTGGCGCGCGCGCTCCGGCAAGCCGAGCTGAACGTCTTCCGCCGCAGGCTCTCGGGCTATGACTTCTCGGGCCTCCTCGGCCGGTTCGACGATCCGTCGTTCTCTGTCGACACGTCCGAGCTGACGCCGGCGTCCGATCTCCTCGGCGAGGTGGGCGACCTTCCCGGGCTGGCGAAGCTGCTCGAGCGCCTGGGCGTGCAGGAGGAGAGTCCTGGCGTGGCCGCAAGCGCGCTCGAGTTCGCCCTCGAAGGGCTCCACCTGTCCCGGCGGCTCAACAAGGACGAGGACGGCGGGATCGCGCGCTACGCGGGAGCCGGGGACTCGACCGCCGGGTAGGAGTCGCGCGACGAGGTCCGAAGCGGCAGGAAGGCGACCAGCAGGACGTAGGCCAACAGGTACGCGTTCTCGAGCAGCGGATCGATCCAGGGTCCGACGGGAAGCCGGCCGTCCGCGGCCCAGTCGGGAAGCCGCAACACGAAGAGGCCGAGGAGCGCGATCCAGGCGCCTCGTCGCCAGACGTCGCGACCGTCACCCAGGAGAACGCCGGTCGCCGGAACGATCCACACGGCGTGGTCGATCCACGAGACCGGTGACACGAGGAGACTCGTGAGTCCTACGATGGTCGCCGCGATGAGTTCCTCGCCGGACGCATGGGCGATGCGCGCGCGGTGCATCCCGACGACGAGGACCACCGCGACCAGCATCACCCAGAGCAGCCCATCCGACCACCCGGATCGCAGCAGCCATCCGTAGATCGATTGGTTGCTGACGACGCTGGGGTCGCCGACGCGGTCGGTACGGAACACGACGTCCGTCCAGAACTCGCGAGACAGCTCCGGCCGGATGAGCGCGGTCGCGACCCAGAGACCCACAGCGGTCGCGACGGCCGTCACGGCGGCACGCCATCGCTTCGTGATCAACCAATAGACGATGAAGATCCCGGGGGTGAGTTTCACCGCCAAGGCGAAGCCCACCAGCATGCCGCGAGGCAGGCGGGTGCGCGCCGGGATCGTATCCGCCAAGCACGCGCCGACCAACAGGATCCCAACCTGGCCGAACCAGAAGACGCTGGCCAGGGGCGTCGTGATCGCGACGGCGCCGACGAGCGCCGCGAGCACGATCCCGCGCGTGGCGCCGACCCGACCGAGGACCGTGCGATAGGAGAGGCGCACGATCCACCACAACACGCCGAGGTTCAGGATCGTCCAGCCCACCGCGACGACGCGCCAGTGGAACCATGCGATGGGAGCGACGATCGCGGCCCACACCGGCGGATACGTGTACGGAAGCGGGTGCGCCAGCGGCGCGCCCCAGTTCGGTCCGTACAGGCCACCGCCGGTCGCGAACATCCTGCCCGCTCGGAGGTAGACGTCGAGGTCGACCGGCGGTGTGCGGCGAACGCCCATGAGGACCAGCAAGGGGACGAGGAATAGGCCGAGGATCGCGAGCGCGATCACATCGTTGCGCCGTGCGTTCATCGGTCTACGAGGATACGGCGCCCTCGAAGGTCACCCGCCGTAGACTCCCCGCCCGATGCCGGAGGTCCACAAGTACGTCGGGTTCCTCGTGGAGGCCGTCTTCACGGTGGGCTGGGTGTGGGGGCTGGTCGCGCTGATCCGGAGGCGCGAGCCCGGGCAGGGCTTCTGGACCTGGCTGGTCGTCGCGCAGGCGATCGCTGGCATCCAGGCCGCGATCGGTCTCATCCTGTTGCTCCTCGGATACCGGCCGGATACGTGGCTCCACTACGTCTACGGGTTCGGTCCCATCGTCGTCTTCCTGATCGCACACCAGATGGCGCGCGAGGTCCGCGCCGGCGAACCCGGCGGGCGGCTGTCGCAGCCGTGGGTCGTGTTCGCTGCGGCCGCATTCATCTGCTTCGGGCTCGCCGGCCGCGCGTTGATGACGGGGCTCGGCTTCGGGTGAACCGCCGTACCCTGGATGGGTGGCTCGCTTCCGCTACTCCCGCTGGGACGGTTCGCAGGATCCGTTCGCGGACGACATGCCGGCGTCCGACGTCCTGGAGGAGCTCTCGGACGACATCTTGATGGGCGACTCGCCCGACGCGGCGCTCCGCCGATTGATGCGGCGCGGCATGCAGGGCCGTTTCAGTGGTCTCGACTCGCTCCGCAGCCGGCTCCAGCAGCTGCGCGACGAGGAGCAGACGAGGTTGAACCTCGCAGGTCCTTTGGAGGAGCTCCGCCGGCGCCTCGACGAGATCCTGGATCGCGAGCGTTCGCGCCTGTCGTTCGAGCCGGGAGACGACGCGCGGATGCGTGAGGCGTCGCTGGACGCCCTCCCGCCTGACGTTCCCGGTCAGATCCGCGAGCTCCAGGATTACCGATTCGTGGATCCCGACGCGAAGCGCATGTTCGACGAGCTCATGGAGCACCTGAAGGAGCAGGTGCTCGGCTCGTACTTCCGGCAACTAGCTCAGGGCATGCAGAACATCGATCCCGAGCAACTCGCTCGGTTCAAGGACATGATCGCCGAGCTGAACGAGATGCTCGAGCGACGCGAGCGCGGTGAGGACGTCCAGCCGGCGTTCGAGGACTTCATGCAACGGTACGGCGACCTGTTCCCCGAGCGGCCACGCACGCTGGACGAATTGCTCGAGCAGATGGCCCGACGGATGGCGGCGATGTCGCGGCTCCTTGCGTCCCTATCCGACGAGCAGCGTGCCGAGCTGCAGCAGCTCGTCGATCAGGTGATGCAGGACATGGACCTGGCGTTCGAGCTGGACCGGCTCGGGTCGAACCTCTCGGGCGCCTTCCCCGATGCCGGGTGGGACGAGCCTGGCTGGGGGGTCGGTGAGGACGCGATGCCGATGTCGGCCACCGTGGACGCGCTCGAGCGGATGCACGATTACGAGGAGCTCGATCGGACGCTCGAGGGATCCTATCCGGGAGCCTCGCTCGAGGACGTCAACGAGGAGGCGCTCCGGCGCACGATGGGGGAACCTGCCGTTCGCGATCTCCGCCGGCTGGAGCAGATCGAGAAGATGCTGGAGGACGCCGGCCTCGTGCAGCGCCGCCACGGCCGCTTGGAGCTGACCCCGCGGGGAGCGCGGAAGATGGGCGAACGCGCGCTCACGCGCGTGTTCGAACGTCTGACGCGCGACCGGGAGGGGACGCACGAGGCGCGAGACCCGGGCGGGCTCGCCGAGCCGACCGGGCAGACGAGACCATGGCGCTTCGGCGACCACGGGCAGATCGACGTGCAGCGGACGGTGTTCAACGCCGTGACGCGGGGCGCGGCATCCGAGGGTGTCGTCCGGCTCCATCCCGACGACTTCGAGCTGGTCGAAGCGGAGGAACGGACCGAGACGGCGACCGCGTTGCTGCTGGACCTTTCGTTCTCGATGCCCTTGCGCGGGCATCTCGTGCACGCGAAGAAGATGGCGCTCGCGCTGCACGCGTTGATCGAAGGCCGCTACCCCCACGACACGCTCTACCTGATCGGGTTCAGCGACTTCGCGCGCCGGCTCCAACCGGAGGAGCTTGCGACCCCTGGCTTCGAGCGGACGTACGGCACCAACATGCAACACGCGTTCCTGATGGCCGGAAGGCTGCTGGCGCAGCATCCTCGAGCTGCCCGTCAGGTGATCATGGTGACGGACGGGGAGCCGACGGCCCACCTCGAGGGCGAGCAGGCCTTCTTCGCCTGGCCTCCCGAGCCGGAGACGATCCGGCTGACGCTCGCCGAGGCGGTGCGCCTGTCCCGGAGCGGGGTCACGCTCAACATCTTCATGCTCGAGGACTCCGATGGGCTCGCTCGGTTCATGGAGCGGCTCGCCGAGCGAACCGGCGGGCGTGTCTTCTTGATGGATGACCGCAACGTCGGCGAGTTCGTCCTGCGGGACTACGTGCGTCATCGCAGCCGCTAGGCTCCGGTCGTGCCTCGCTGGGTGAAGCTGACGCTCTGGCTGGGCGTGTTCGGCGTCTGCGCCGGAGTGGGCGCATTCGTCGCGGCGCACACGAACCCCTTCCCGCCGGGCGTGGAAGATCCCGGGTCGCGACCGACGACTCCGACGCCGACGAGTGCTGCGCCGACGAGCCAGCGATGGTCGTTGGCCATGAACAGCGCGACGCGTCACGATCTGCACATCGGTGGTTCCTGCCGGAGCCGCTGGCACACCTCCGGACGCGTCACGACCCATCCGGACGGCTCCGCCGAGGGACAAGCTCGCGCCGCCCTCCGAGGGTGGGGCTGCGACTTCCCCGTCGCGCAGGTGCAAACCCGAACCGTGACGCTTGCCGTCACCGGCGCGGTGTCGGGAGGTCGCCTGGTCCTTCGCTTCTCGGAGATCGGAGCGGTTCCTACCGGGTCGCAAGATCTGGGGGGGTTCCGGGCGACGATCCCGGTGCTGATCGCCAGGGTCCAGCTCGTGGGCGGCCACGGCGGGGCCCCCACGAAAGCCGCTCGACCCGACGGCGACCTCGGCCGATTCACGGCCGTCGGGCCGATCTACCTGGATTGCGCAACTGATTGCTAGCCGGTTCGTCGCCGCACAACTGGTATTTGCGCTGTCCAATCGTGGATGATTGGTGTCTATGAATCAGGAGAGCCTCCAGCGGGCCAATGCGTTCCTTGCTGCAGTCGTTGAGCGTGTGGCAGTGGGCGACGTGATGACCGACACGCCGGCCGAGATCGGGCGAGCGCTCGGGCTGCCCGACGCCCTCTCCACGGCCAGGGCCGTGCGTGCGCTGATCGCTCGCCGCCGGCTGGAGCCGGCCAACGGTTCCTACCGCTTGCTGGACGCCCGTCCCGTCGATGCTGGGGAGAAGGAATCGATCGGGCGGCGGCCGCGGCGCGCTCGCAGCGCGGCGAAGCCGCGCGGCGATCGGGCCGCGGGCGGCTCACCCGGGTACTCCGACCTGGGCCGGGCGGTGGCCGACAAGGTCGTCGAGCTCGGCCGGGAGAACGCGCAGCTCCGCGCCGAGGCACGGCAGCTCCGCGAGGAGACCAGGGACGCTCGGGCACGGATGGACGAGGCCGAGCGTCGCGCGCGTTCGGCCTCGGAGCGCGCCCGCGAGCTCGAAGGCCGCGCCGAGATGGCCGAGTCCAACCTTCGCTCGCTCCTCGCGTCCGCGCGCGGCAGCAACGTCCGGTCCGACGCTCCCGTCGGCGATGCCGAGATGGCCGCGATCCTGGGTGTCCTCAAGGGCGAGGAGGCCGAGGCGGGTGGTGTCTCACCCGGCGGGGCGTCCGAAGATCACCAGGACGAGAGGACCCAGACCGGGGACGAGGTGCCCGAGCCGAGCGGAACGCCCGCGACCGGCTGACGCCCGGGACTACGGCTCTTCGCCGAGCTCCGTCAGGTAGCAGGCGACCTGATGGCCGGGCGCCGGCTCCTCCAGTCCCAGATCTTCGTCCGTACACCGGTTGAGGATGCCGAGTCGCTCCGCCCTGCCGCTCGCGACGACCGGGCACCGCGGGTGGAACCGACACCCCGCGGGGATCCGGGTTGGGTCAGGCGGCTCTCCCTTCAGGATCGGCCGTCCACCACCGCCGACCTCCGGAACCACGTCGAGCAACGCCTTCGTATAGGGGTGCTTGGGATGCACCAGGACGTCCTCGGCCGGCCCGATCTCGACGATCCTGCCCAGATACATCACGGCGACCCGGTCGGCGACCATCCACGCGAGCCCAAGATCATGGGTCACGATCAAGATCGTCAGCCCGAGCCGGCGACGGAGATCCATCAAGAGCGCCAGGATCTCGCCGCGGACGGAGGCGTCCAGGTTCGAGACCGGTTCGTCGGCGACGATCATGTGCGGTTCGAGAACGAGCGCGCCGGCGATCACGACGCGCTGACGTTGTCCGCCCGAGAGTTCGTGCGGGTAGTTCAGGAAGAAGCGTTCGGGGGGCCGCATGCCGGCGCTCGACAATGCCTTTGCGACCTGCGTTCGCTCATCGCCGGGAACCCGGTGGATCCGCAGTCCTTCCGCGACGGATTCGTAGACCGTCTCCCGCGGGTTGAGGGCACCCGTTGGGTCCTGGAACACCATCTGCACCTTGCGACGGTAGGCCCGGAGATCCTTCCAGATGGGTTCGTCCTCGTAGAGGATCTCCCCCTGGTGGGGTCGCTCCAGTCCCATGATGGCTCGCGCGGCCGTCGTCTTGCCGCAACCGGACTCGCCGGCGAGCGCGAGAACCTCACCCTTCTGGAGACTCAGGCTGACGCCGTCGACGGCGCGTGCGACGGCCGCCTTCTTCCCGACGAGGCCGGCTCCAAGGCCGAGCCTTCCCGTGAAGGACACGTGGAGGTCCCGCACCTCCAAGAGAGGCCCCACTTCTGATGAAGGGGTCGGATCCTCGACGGGATCGTTCAACCTTGGCCCTCGGCAGGCAGGTCGTCGTCGTGGTCGTCGGTCCGTGCGGCCGCCCGGAGAGACGCCCGCCCGGCGTCGAGGAGGAGGCAGGCGGCTCGACGTCCAGGAGACACGTCGAAGAGTGGCGGATCGACCGTCGAGCACGGCTCGAACACGTCGGGGCATCGTGGATGGAACGTGCAGCCGCTGGGAAGATCGGCGGGATAGGGCGGATCGCCCGGGAGACCGGCCGGGTGCATCCGGAACCGGGCGTCGCCGATCTCAGGGAAGGCCGCGGACAGAGCTCGCGTGTACGGGTGGGCGGGATGCCGGAAGACGGTATCGGCGGCGCCTTCCTCGATGATCCTCCCGGCATACATCACGGCCAAGCGATCACAGGTCTCAACCAGGACTGAGAGGTCGTGTGTGATGAAGATCATGGCCAGCCCGAGCTCGCGCTGAAGCTCCTTGAGCAGGCGCAAGACCTGCGCCTGGACCATGACGTCGAGCGCCGTCGTGGGTTCGTCGGCGATGATCAGACGAGGACTGCACGCCAGAGCCATCGCGATCATCACTCGCTGGCGCTGGCCGCCCGACAGCTCATGCGGATAGTCCCGCAACCGCCTCGCCGGCAGGCCGACCTGCTCGAGGAGCGATCCGGCCCGAACCAGAGCCTCGCGCTCGCCGGCCTGACCGTGCAGGATGATGGGTTCCGCGATCTGGTCCCCGATCCTCTGCACGGGGTTCAAGGCGTGCATCGCCCCCTGGAACACGATCGAAGCTTCCGTCCACCGCACGGCGCGGAGCTTCCCCGGCTTCAGCTCGAGGACGTTCTGGTCGTCCAGCAGCACCCGACCGGAGACGTCGGTGCCCTTCGGCAGGAGCCGAAGGATCGCGCCCGCGATCGTTGACTTGCCGCAGCCGGATTCACCGGCGAGCCCCAACACCTCTCCGCGCGCCAATTCGAAGGCGACCCCTCGGACCGCGGGTACGGGTCCCCCTTGCGTCCGGTACGTGACCTGCAGTTCATCGACCGAGAGCAGGCTCATCGAGCCCTCAGCTTGGGGTTCAGGATCTCGTCGAGCGCGTATCCGATCATCGTGAACGCCAGCACCACGAGGACGACCGCGAGACCGGGGGGGACGATCCACCACCAGTCGTTCGAGAACGCGGCTCCGCCCCCGAAGGCGAATTCGAGGATGGTGCCCCAGGAGATGTTCGTGGCGGGGTCGGGACCCAGGTTGAGGAACGAGAGCGTCGTTTCCGACAGGATGGCCACCGCAACGATCAGCACCGTGTTGGCGAAGATGAGTGGTCCGACGTTGGGCAAGATGTGCCGGGACATCAGGTGCCAGTGGCTCGCCCCGAGTGCCCGCGAGCGTTCCACGTACGTGCGCGTCTTGAGAGAGAGAACCTGCGCTCGGACCACTCGGGCCGTGCTCGCCCACGACGTGATCCCGATCACCAGGATCACCGTCGTCAGCGACGGGGTCAGGATCACGGAGAGCACGATCGCCAGCGGCAGGAACGGGATCACCAGGAACCAGTCGGTGATCCTCATCAGGCCCGATTCGCGCCAACCCCCGTAGTAGCCCGCCGCCAAACCGAACGACGTACCGATGACGACGGTGATGAGGGTTGCCGCGAGTCCGACGACGATCGAGATGCGTGACCCCCAGATCACGAGGGCGAGCACGGAACGACCCAGGTCATCGGTTCCCATCGGGTATTGCCAGGACGGCGGGGAAAGGATCGGCCCCGACGCGCACGTCGGAGACAGTTCGCACCTGCTCGCCAGCACGGGGGCGAAGATGGCCACCAGGATGAAGAAGATCAAGATCCCGAGCCCGGCCATGCCCATCTTGCTCTTCCGATATTGCCGCCACGTGCGAAGAGCCGCTTCCTTCCGTCGCGTCCGAGCGATCGCCTTCACGCTCTTCGGCAGCTTGACTTGATCCCCGAGCGGCTCGGGCTCGGGCGCCGGCGCTGGTCGTTCGATGGTGGGCTTCACGTCACCCCGCTCTCACTCGTGGATCGAGGTACGAGTAGAGAAGATCGGCGACGAGGTTCGCGAAGATCACGGCGGCACTGAACAGCAGGAATAGCCCCTGGAGCATGGAGTAGTCCTTATTCAGGATCGCGTTGTACGTCTCGAGGCCGAGACCCGGCCAGCTGAAGATGATCTCGATCGTGATCGCCCCCGAGATCACGAATCCCAGCGAAAGGATCGTGACCGTCATCGTCGGAAGCAGCGCGTTCGGCACCGCGTGCCGGTACAGGACCCGCTTCTCCATCATGCCCTTGGAGCGAGCCGTCGTGATGAAGTCTTCTCCGAGCGTCTCTAGCAATGAGGAACGCATGATGATGGAGTATTCCGCGAGATACGCGACCGTCAACACGAAGAAGGGCAAGGCCATGTGGTTCAAGATATCGGCAACATTCTTGAGACCCGTGTAGTCGGCCCCGGGGGTCGTCATCCCCCCCGTGGGGAAGATCTGGAACGTCACCGCGAAGAGCATGATCATCAGCAACCCGAACCAGAACTCGGGCATCGAGTACAGGACCAGCGTGACCCCGAGCATGCTTTGATCGAACCCAGTGCCGCGCTTCCATCCCTGCTTGATCCCGACCCAGATGCCGATCACGATCGATGCGATCGTCGAGAGGCCGATGAGCAGCAACGTCGGCCATGCCTTCGACGCGATGACCGTCGAGACCGGGGTGCCATCGTAGGAGTACCCGAGATTCCCATGCAGGGTCTCGTTGATGTAGTGGAGGAACTGTTGCGGGAGGGGAAGGTCCAGCCCGAGCTGCTGCTTGAGGTCCGCGATCGCGCTCGGGGTGAGTGATGCGTGTCCGTGGAGCAGCAACGACACCGGATCGCCGAGTCCGCGGAACAGGAAGAAGTTGAACGCCAGGACGAAGGCGAGGGTGAGGAACGCTTGCGCGATCTTGGAGAAGAGGTACCTCCGCGTGCTCACCCTCGCCTGCCCCGCCTTCTCGTGACGTCCAGTCCTACGCTTGATCCTCGTCGCTGACGCCGCGGCGACGTCCCACGACGAACGCGCCCACGATGAGCACGATCACGACCGCGATCCCGATCCATACCGCGGCAGAGAGCCCTTTCGAGCCGGAACTCCCCGCGGTCTCGGCTCCAGCGATCGGACGCACGCTGACGAAGGACAGCGGCCCATACGTGGCGAGCAGGTCACCGGTATCTCCAGCCGGCTGCGGCTGGAACCCGGTCCACCGGTCGCTGCGGTACGCCTCCAACAGGGCGCTGTTCCACTTGACCACGTACGGCGAATCCTTCCACAGGATCGCCTGCATCTGATGAACGATGTCGGCGCGCTTCGTGGGGTCGATCTCGGTCTGTTGCTGCTTGTACAGCTTGTCGTACGCGGGGTTGCAGTAGTAGCTGTCGCTGTTCCGGTAGGTGTCGGCATCCGGCGGACGCTCGGCACAGGTGAAGATGCCGAGGATGTAGTTCGGGTCGGGGTTCGGATACCAACCCCAGTCGTACAGGTCGTACGTCCCGGCCACCTGGTAGGTCGACAGCTTGTCGCTCGTGATGGTCTGCACATCGACCTTGATGCCGATCTGCGACAGCCAGTCCTTGACGTACGGTGCCGTCTTGATCGTCGTCTCGTCCGACTCGCGGGTGTAGTAGCGGAACTCCAGCGGCTTGCCGGACTTCGGGTCGATCCGGACGTTGTCCGGTCCCATCGTGTAGCCCGCCTGATCCAAGAGAGCATTGGCGTTGGCGATGCTGAACGAAAGGTTGGGGTCGTTCGGACCGGGTTGCCAGTCACCGGTCGTTGCGGTGGGTTGGACCGGCGAGATCCCGGGTGAACCGTATCCGAGAAGCACCTTGTCCACGAGGGTTTGGCTATCGATCGCCATCCGCATCGCTTCTCGAACGCGGTAGTCGGTCAGCGCGAGCGCTCCGTCCCCGTGTGGACTGAACCCGCCCGTCGTGTCCGTCTGGTACGCCGAGCCCGTGTTGAATCCGATCTCATCGAAGCTCGGGATGACGGCGCCTCGAACGGAGATCCCCGGCTTCGTCTTGAGGGTGTTGAGGATGTTCGCCGAGTCGATGTAGGCGAAGTCGATCTCCCCGTTGGTCAGCCCGGCGGCCTCAGCGTCTTCGTTGTTGTAGATGCGGTAGATGATCCTGTCCACCTGAGGCGTGAGCCCAACGGCGTTACCCCAATAGTTCGGGTTGCGGTCCATCTCGACGTACTGGCCCTTCACGTACTTCGCGAAGTTGAACGGGCCCGTCCCGACGCCGAGCGTCTCCATGTCGGTGACGTGACGCGCACCTTTGTAATCGTTCTCGTACTTGCTCCAGATGTGCTTGGGGAGGATGTACTCGTACAGGAAGACCGACGCGCCGGAATAGAAGGATGTCGGCTGGGTGGAGGTGATGACGAACGTGTTCGGGTCGGTCGCCGTCACCTTGTCGACCAGGGCGAGGTCCGACGAGTAGTTGGGAACGTTGTTATCGAGGTAGTAGTTGAGCGTCCAGGCGACATCCTCTGAGGAGAATGGCTGGCCGTCGGACCAGAGCACTCCCGGACGGAGGTGATACGTGGAGGTCAGGCCGTCGGGGCTCGCTTCCACGCTCGTCACCAAGGAGTGCTCCAGGTCTGGGCTGAAGTCCTCGGTACTCCAGTTGATCGGGAGGTCGTAGTTGATCGCCCACAAGGTGTAGTCGGTCCCCAGGTAACCGACCAGGGGGTTGAGCGAGTCCGGTGGGCTGGTGTCGGCGAAGGTGAAGGTGACCGGTGCACCGCTAGAGGAAGTCGCGCTGCCTGAGGGTGTCGTGGACTGTGCGAACGCGGGTCCCACCAAGGTAGCCATCACGATGCACGTGGCCACGATGGTCAAGCCGAGACTCGGCGTTCTCACTGCCCTCTTGCGGTCCAACATGCCGACTCCTCTCTCTTCGGGCACTGGATCATGGCTTCTACGGTTCTTACGTTGCAACGCAGATATCCGGCTGAGCTATCGCCGATTGACCTATGGAGATGACGGCTCCCGACCAGCGCCCTCATGCCGACAGCTCCGCGATGTCGATGCTCTCGAACTCGTGCTCGCAGGGGTTGCCCAGGGCGACCCACATCAGGCGTGCCCCCAGGTCGGCCACCATCGAGAACATGACCGCGGAGGCCTCGTCGCCCTCGTTCGGGTCCGGATGGAGGCAGATCGACTGCGGCGCCGAGCTGTGGTCGCGCATGATCGCCATCAGGTCCTCGACGGAGGTCGGCGGTTCCTCCTCCACGAGCTGCAGGAGCCGCCGCAACCGCGCGACCGAGCCCTCGGACGGCTCGGGGGCTAACTCGGCGAGGTCGCTCCGGTAGTGGTTCGTGTGCGGTGCGGCTCCATCGACCAGGCGGTGCTCGCGTCCGGAGGTCTCGAGGGTGAAACAGTCGCCGTCCGCGAACGCGAAGACATGTCCGTAGCCGCCGGCCCGCCCGGGCATCGCGCCGCGAGCCACCGCGTCCCGACGATCCCTCGCCTCGAGGGAGCTCCGCGAGACCAGGACCCGAGGCACGCCGACCCCGTCGTCGGAGGCGGTGAGGGAGCCGATCCCCTGCGCGGCCCCATGCCCGTTGACGCCGACCGCCGGCAGGCAGCAGACGACCGTGGGGCTCGCGACCGAGACACGCCCGTCGGCGGGGTGGTCCACGACCACGGCGACGTTGCCGGCATCGCCGGCGAGCCAGTGCTCGTTGTGCGCCAACAGGGTTCCCCCGTCCGGTGTCCGGACCGAGATGCTCGAGCATCGATCGGGAGCCGCGGGACGTTGGGTGTACCCCTCCTTCTTCTGGAGGAAGAGGAGCTCGCCTTCCGGAGACTCCAGGAGGGGCTCGAGCTCTTCGAAGGCGTTGATCGCGAATAGCTCGAGGACGGGAACGAGCGCAGCGACCGACATCCCTTTGAGGACGTTCATCATGTCCGGGTAGGCGGTTTCCGCCGCCAGCAGGTAGGGCGTGAGGAGGTCTTGGAGCTGCTCCGACGACACCCCACGTCGGTCGAGGTACCGGTGGTAGAAGGAGATCGAGTCCTGGATCAGACCCTGGAGCTCCGCGCCCACCTGCATCCCGCGGGAGAATCCGTCTCCGCGGGCGTGGACGACCCGGATCTCGCTCACCGTCCCCGAGCCTCGTCGCGCACGCCGGGGGTGAGCCTATCCTTCAACCCGGTCGGTCCGCTGTCGGCCGCGCGTCGGTGCCACGGCTGGTGGCCCGGTCTACGCCGGAGATCATCCGCCAACGAGCGCGCTCGACCGTGGATACGTGCCCTCCCGTGCCGAGGAGCCGTGATCCGTCCGGACCACCACCCCTTGCGATGGCGGGGATTATCCAGGTATCGGGCCGAACTGACTAGTCCTCTCTCCGACCTCTCGGACCGCCCCGGAGGCGGCGCTGAGCGCCTGGGCTTCGATCGATCGGATGAACCCGGTCTTCGCCTCGGTGTAAGTATGGACGTCGTTCGGATGTGTCGCTGCGAGCTCTCGCTTGAGCTCCCCGTAGGCGGCGGCGTCCACCGGATGCGTTCGGAGCCAGTCCCGGAAGGCGAGGTGCCTCCGTTCGAACCCGCTCCCGGCCAGGCAGAGATGCACGTGGAAGCGCCGCTCGCCGTCCAGATCGAGACTGGCGAACTCGTGGTCGGGCTCGGATGGATCCAGAACCGTTCGGTATCCCAGACCGTGCAACGCGGGCACGTAGGCACCTCGGGGCTCCATCGAGGCGAGCCCGACGGAGATGTCGATGATGGGCTTCGCCGGAAGCCCCCAGACCGAGGTCGAGCCGATGTGTTCCATCCGGACGACCTGTGCTCCGAGGGCGACCCGGAGGCGAGCCGCCTCCTGCTCGAAACGCTCCGGCCAGGCTGGGTCCGGCTCCACGATCGAATACGCGCGCGTCCGGCCGACCCCGTGATGCTCGGCCTTCGAGCCGCGGACCCTGGCGAGGAGCGCGAGACCATCGAAGAGTGCTTGTTGCGCGGGATCGTCGTTCGCCGTGTCCTCCGGGTGCCACTGCACACCGACCATCCACCGCTCCCAGTCGGTGTCCAGGTCGTGGTCGCGTTCGAGCGCCTCCACGAGACCGTCGGACGTCCGACCGGACACGAGCAGTCCGCCCCCGACACGGTCGACCCCCTGATGGTGGTGCGAGGACGCCGCGAGCGTGGAGACCTTCGTGGTCGCGAACAGGCGACTCGCGTGCTCGACCTCGACGTCGTGGAGCGTCTGCGTGTCGAGGACGGGGACGCCGTGCTGGACCATCCCGGGCAGGTCGGGCAGGTGGGGATGCAACGTCCCGCCGAACGCCACGTTCATGACCTGCATCCCCCGACAGATACAGAGGGTCGGCAACTGCAAACGGTCCGCCGCCTGGAGCAACCGGATCTCCAGTTCATCGCGATCGGGCTCGACCCCGTACAGGTGGCCGTCGTCCGACTGACCGCCGTACCTGGCGGGATCGATGTCGCCGCCGCCCACGAGGAGGAGCCCATCGAAGGGTTCGAGGAGCTCCTCGGGGGTGCCGTCCTCGCCGGGCGAGATGATCGCCGTCCGTGCCCTCGCGCGGCGCAGGCACTCGATGTACGGACGGGGGACGCCGTATCCGCCGTGGGGCCAGCGGGCGACCCGATCGTCCCCGAGGTGGTACGCGACGACGGCGATCAGTGGGCGGTAGGTCATGACCCCTGCCGGGTGACCTCGACGAACCGGCGGAACGTTTCGCGGCCGCGGCGCTCGTGACCGGCCATGTGGAGCCGGATCTCTCGACGCACCCGCGCGGGGGACTTGCCCCACGCCTCGTCCAGATCCTGCTGAGCGCTCGCTTCGGTGACCCACATCTCGGCTTCCGCCGCGTCGACCTCCGCGTGGAACTGGGTCGCCCACGCCGTCTCGCCGACCCGGTAGGCCTGGTTCGGGACCCCCTCGCCGGTCGCCAGGAGCGTCGCGTCCGGGGGAAGCTCGAACGTGTCCTCGTGCCAGTGGAACACCGGGTCGCCGTCCGCGTAGTGGCTGAGCACCGGGTCATCGGCCGCCGCAGCGAGCGTCCAGATCGGCTCGAAGCCGAGCTCGCGCACCGGCGCCTTGATCACGTTCGCGCCGAGCGCCCACGCCAGCACCTGCGCCCCGAAGCACAGGCCGAGGAGCGGCACGCCGCGTTCGACGGACTCGTGCGTCAGATCGGCGACGTCCTTGATGAACGGCCGCTCGTCCGCCTGTTCCACGTTCGAGGTGCTGCCGAACAGCACGACGCCGGACACGTCTCCGAGGTTCGGTCGTTCCTCGGCGGGGTCCGTGGCGTCCCAGATCCGCGTCGTCGCTCCCGCCGCTCCGAGGGCGGAGGGGGCGACGCCGTAGGTCTCGAACGCGTCGCAACGAACGAGCAGGATCGGCTCCATCCCGCGAGTGTAATGCCGCTCAGTCGGTGGCTCCCGAGAGCGTGGCTTCGGCCAAGAGCGTTGCGACGTCGGCGACTCGGACCTCCGACCCTACCGCCTTGGCCGCGTCGTCGAGCATCACGAAGCAGTACGGACACGCCGTCGCGACCGTGTCGGCACCCGTCGCCGTCGCCTCAGCGAAGCGCGTGTCGTTGATGCGCGTTCCCTCGGTCTCCTCCATCCACATCCGGGCGCCGCCGGCGCCGCAGCAGAAGGCGCGCTCCCGGTTCCGCGGCATCTCGATCGCTGCGGCGCCGGCGGCGCGGACCACGTCGCGTGGAGCGTCGAAGCGCCCGTTGTGCCGGCCGAGGTAGCACGCGTCGTGGTAGGTGACGGAGCCCCCATCGCCGGCAGGCTTCGGGGCGAGCCGCCCCTCGGCGACCAGCTTCGACAGCAGCTCGGTGTGATGCACGACCTCGTACGTTCCGCCGTAGTCCGGATACTCGTTCGCGAGCGTGTTGAAGCAATGGGCGCAGCTGGCGACGATCCTCGTCACGCCGGCGCCGTTCAGGGTCTCGACGTTGGCCTCCGCAAGCGTCTGGAAGAGGTACTCGTGGCCCATCCGGCGAGCCGGATCCCCGGTGCACCGCTCGCGTGGTCCCAAGATCGCGAAGTCGACACCGGCTGCCGTCAGCAGCCGAGCGATGCTCTGGGTGGTCCGTTGGGCGCGTTCGTCGAAGGCGCCTGCGCACCCCACCCAGAACAGGACCTCGGGCGCCGGGTCGCCCGGTTGCAGCACGCGGATGTCTTCGACGGAAGCGATCCAGTCGGTTCGCGCGCTCGCTGGCTGGCCCCACGGGTTCTCGGCCGTCTCGACACCGCGGAGCATCGCCTCGGCCTCACGCGGGAACCGCGACTCGGCCATCACGAGGTTCCGACGAAGATCGACGATCGTGTCGACGTGCTCGATGTCGACCGGACATTCGCGGACGCACGCGCCACACGTCACGCAATCCCAGACCACCTGATCGGCGACG
>DATAEV010000019.1:0-4136 GCA_036257875.1 Actinomycetota bacterium
GTAGCCGGCGGGCTCGAGCGCGAACTCCCGCTCCTGCAAGCGCACGTACGCGGTCATCCCTTCGTCCGCGAATCCCTTCGCCAGCTCGAACATGCTCGCGTTGAGGGCGTGGAAGCCCGCGAGCGTGATGAACTGGAACCGGTAGCCCATCGCGCCGAGCTCCTTCTGGAAGGCGGCGATCTGCACGTCATCCAGCCGCTGCTTCCAGTTGAACGACGGCGAGCAGTTGTATGCGAGGAGCTTCCCCGGGAACTCGGCGTGGACGCCTTCGGCGAACGATCGGGCTTCGTCGAGGTCCGGTGTGGCGGTCTCGCACCAGAGCATGTCCGCGTACGGGGCGTACGCCCGCGCTCGTTCGACCGCGGCGGCCATCCCGCCGCGAACGCGGAAGAACCCCTCCTCGGTGCGATCGTCGGTGATCAACGCCCGATCCCGCTCGTCGACGTCAGACGTCAGGAGGTTGGCGCTCAGCGCGTCGGTCCGCGCCATCAGCACGGTCGGGACGTTCAGGACGTCGGCGGCCAGGCGAGCCGCCACCAGCGTCCGGATGAACTGGCCGGTGGGGACCAGCACCTTCCCGCCCAGGTGCCCGCACTTCTTCTCGGACGAGAGCTGATCTTCGAAATGCACGCCGGCAGCGCCCGCCTCGACCATCGCGGTCATCAACTCGAAGGCGTTGAGCGGGCCGCCGAACCCGGCCTCGGCGTCCGCGACGATCGGCAAACCGAACTCGGTGTCGTTCCCCTCCGCCCAGGCGATCTGGTCGGCGCGACGGAGGGCGTTGTTCAGCCGGCGGACCACCGTGGGGACGGAGCTCACCGGATAGAGCGACTGGTCGGGGTAGGTGTGCTGCGCGGTATTGGCGTCGGCGGCCACCTGCCAGCCGGACAGGTAGACCGCGCGAAGACCCGCTCGTGCGCACTCCACCGCCTGGCCGCCCGTGAGGCAGCCGAGCGCGGCGACGTAGTCGTCGGCGTTGACGAGCCGCCACAGCGCCTCCGCGGACGTCTCCGCGATCACGTGGCGTTCCCGGATCGTGCCTCGGAGCCGAACCACGTCCTCGGCCTCGTACGGGCGGGTGATCCCCCGCCAGCGCTCCTCGTTCTGCCACCGGGCGCGCAGGTCGTCGGCTTCCACGCGGATCCGTTCGGCGATCGTCATCGGTGTCCAGCCTTTCCCCTCTGCGCCCGGATGTTCGCTGGGCGCGATCCCTGCGGGATAACGAAACCTCCCGGTGTCCGGGAGGTCGGGTGCGCGCCTCGGCCGAGGGCCGCGGCGCGGGTCAGCTGGATACGTTCTTGAACGGTCGTTCAATCATCGAGCTCATCCTGCCAGACCTCGGCTGGCCAGGTCAAACCCGAAGATCAGGCGGTCAGCCTGAAGACGAGGAAGCGGGGAACGCCCCTCTTCCACGTCTCGCCCGCGGCGACGATCTTCCCATTCGGCTGTCGGGCGATCCCGTGGGCCGCATCCGTCCCCCCGGCCACGTCGACCCTCGCGACGCCGTTCGTCGCGAACGTGGGGTCGAGCGAGCCGTCGGCCCGGAGCCGAACCACGGCGGCGTCGTCTGCCGTGGTCGCACGGTGGACCCGTCCCGCGACGAGCACCTTCGCCCCGACGCGCACGACGCCGTCGGCCCGATCTGGTGCGGCGCTCCACGCGAGGATCACGACCCCGGCGTTGCCGAACGTGGGATCGAGCTGCCCGTTCGGCGTGTACCGCACGATGCCCCAGTCCGCGTGTCCGCCGTTGGCCGCGCTCCCCGCGAGCACGAACCCGCCGGTTCCCGTCATCGCTATCGCGTTGGCGATGTCGGCGCCCGGACCGAGGTCGGTGCGCGTCACGCCGGCGTGTCCGAATCCGGTCGCGACGTCCCCGTTGCCGTGCACGCGGAAGATCGCGAACCGCGGGACCGTGCCGAACTCGGCGTAGCCGGCAGCGACGATGTCGCCACTCGGCATGACCACGAGGTCGTTCACCTGCTCCGCCCCGGCCGAGAGGTCCAGGATCTGCCTCCCATCCCCGCCGAACGCCGGATCGAGCGTCCCGTTCGGCCGGAGCCGGGCGAGAGCCGACCGCATCGTGGAGCCGTTGGAGACGTAGCCACCGATGTCGATCGCGCCCGACGGGGCGAAGGAGACCGCGTTCGCGGTCTCCTGTTTGCCGAAGTTGACGGTGGCGAGCCCGTCGCCGCCGAAGGCGGCGACGGGCTCGCCTCCCGGGCCGAGGCGCAGCACGAACGAGTCTTCGATCCCGGCGCCGGTCCAGCGTCCCGCGATCGCGAGCCCGTTGTCGCCGGCGACCGCGATGTCGAAGGCCAGCGCGGCGCTGGCGCCGAGCGTCATCCTGATGCGCCCGTCGCCGTTGAAGGAGGGGTCGAACGTTCCGTCGGGCCGGAACCGCGCGACGACCACGTCGACGTGGGAATCGACCGTGTACCCGGCCACGACGGTCCGTCCGGCGTGGTCGATCGTGAGGGCGGTCGCGACCGAGCCGGTCGCGAACGCCGTCGCGATCCCATCCTGCGAGAACGCCGGGTCCAGTGCGCCAGACATCGCGTTCGCGGGCTGCATCGCGCTCGCGACCGCTATCGCCACGAGGAGGACGAGTGAGGGCCGCAATCGTTCAGCCCCGGGTGACCTGCGACAGCTTGAGGGTCTTCTCGTAGAGCGCCTTCCCCGTCACGGCCGCTTCGCAGCCCGCATCCCGGAGCGCCCAGATGTCGTTCGCCGAGCGGACGCCGCCGCTCGCGATGACCGGGCGGTCGGTCAGACCGAGCACGTGCCTGTACAGGCGCAGATCGGGACCCTCCAGCGTGCCGTCCCGTGCGATCGCGGTGACGAGGTACCGGGGCGTGCCGGCGTCGTTGAGCACCGGGATGACCTCTTCGACGGGCGGGCCTTCCTCGCGCCAGCCCTTGACCATCGCGTGCCCGCCCCGCACGTCGACGGCCACCAGGATCCGCTCCGCGAACTCCTCGACGGCACGGGCGACGAACCCCGGATCGAGCGCCGCGGAGGTCCCCAGGATCGCCCGGCCGGCTCCGATCTCGAGCACCGACGCCACGTCCTCGAGCGTGCGGACCCCACCCCCCACCTGGACCGGGCACACCACCGAGCGGCAGATGTCGCGGATCGTGTCGCGGTTGGAGCCCTCGTCGAGCGCCGCGTCGAGGTCGATCACGTGCAGCCGGCGCGCTCCCTCCTCCTGGAAGCGAACAGCGACCTCCACCGGATCGTCGTCGTAGGCGGTCTCCTCGTTCGGATCGCCGCGGAGCAGCCGGACCGCTCTGCCGGCTCGCACATCGATCGCCGGGATGACGATCATGCCGCTCGGAGCCGCTCGCGAGGCTCGGCGGTCATCCGTCGCCGGCCTCGTCCGCGCGGGCCTCCATCGCCTTCGCGTGTCCGACCAGGCCTTCGGCCCGCGCGAGCGTCGAGGTGCCGGGGCTGAAGTGCGCGGCCGCCGCGGGCGACATCCGCATCACGGAGGTGATGGTGACGTAGTCCGCTGCGCGCAACCCGCTCGAGAACCGGGCCGTCCCCGCGGTCGGGAGGACGTGGTTGGACGAGAGCCCGTAATCGCCGAACGGGACGGCCGACCACGCCCCGAGGAAGATGGCGCCGGCGTTGCGGACGCTCGGAAGGAAATCCTCCGGCTCATCCAGCAAGAGCAAGAGGTGCTCGGCGGCCGCGTCGTTCACGGCGGATGCCGCGTGCGCGAGGTCGCGGACCAGCACGAGCTTCGTATGGCGGATCGCGAGATCGACGATCTCCCGACGGGCGACGTGTACCAGCTCCTGTCCGAGGGCGGCGTCGACCTTCTCGGCGAGCGCTGAGTCGGGCGTGATGAAGAACGTGCGCGCCTCCGGGTCGTGCTCCGCCTGCGCGATCAGGTCGAGAGCCGCCATCCGCGGGTCGACGTGACCGTCGGCGACGATCGCGAGCTCCGACGGCCCCGCCAGGCCATCGATCCCAACGAAGCCAGCCACCTGGCGCTTGGCCTCCGTCACGTAGACGTTGCCCGGCCCGACGATGCGGTCGACCGACGGGATCGATTCCGTCCCGTAGGCCATCGCCGCCACGGCCTGCGCGCCGCCGGTCCTCGCGACGTCGGTCGCGCCGGCTCGCTTCGCC
>DATAEV010000021.1:0-6827 GCA_036257875.1 Actinomycetota bacterium
GCGACCTCGTGGAGCTTCGGTGTTCGGAGTCCACCTCGCAGGATCGTGAACCACAGGAATCCGAAGAGCGGTCCGAGCTTGATCGGGCCGAACCCTTTCGACGGATTGGGCACCTCACCGCGCGCGAGGGCGGCGTCCAGCTCGTGGACCGAAACCGGGACCCCTCGGTCGCGGCGGAGCCGCTCCGCGAAGCCGATGTGGTCGGTGTGGCCGTGGGTTAGGACGAGCGCGCGGACGTCCGCGACCGTCCGACCCATGGCCGCCAGCTCCTCGGGGATGTCCCGGTAGAACCCGGGCACCCCCGCGTCGATGATCGTCACCTCCCCCGCTTCCTCGACGAGGTACGAGTTGACGATGCTCTTGTCCCCGATCCGATGGATGCCCGGCGCGATCTTCATCGGTGAACCCCCTAAGGCTCTGACACCCGCAACGAGCTGATGGTAGGGACGAAGCGAGCCTTGAACGAGTCGACTAGGGTTGGTCGACGGGGGAAGCCCTGGACCAACTCGAACCGCTCGAACCCCGCGGTAGGGGTATCCACGCCCGGAAACGTTCGCAGCTCCGGGTCTCGTTGCTCGACGGCTTCCGGCTGCAGAACGCCGGCTCAACCATCGTCCTGCCGGAGCGATCTCAACGCCTCCTGGCGTTCCTCGCGCTGAAGGCGAGGTCGGTCCGGCGGTCGGTCGTGGCGGGCACGCTGTGGCCGGCCGCCTCCGAGCCGCACGCATCTTCCAGTCTTCGATCCGCCCTCACCCACCTGCACGGGGCCGCTCGAGCTGCCGTGAAGGTCACAGCTCAGGAGATCGAGCTCGCGAACGAGGTAACGGTCGATCTTCGGCACGCTCGAGGTCTGGCTCGCGGGTTCCTGGGGCGTGATGGGTCGATGCCTGCGGCGCCCGATGAAGACGCGATCCCGGTCCTTTCGAAGGAGCTCCTGCCGGACTGGTACGACGATTGGGTGCTCGTCGAGGCCGAGGACTGGCGGCAGCTTCGCCTCCATGCCCTGGAGGCCCTCACGGGGACGCTCATCGATCGCCGGAAGTACGGCGATGCGGCGGCGGCTGCTCTGGCGGCGGTGCGGGCTGAACCGCTCCGGGAGAGCCCACATGCCGCGCTCATCCAGGTCCATATCGCCGAAGGCAACACCTCCGAGGCGCTTCGCGAGTACGCGACGTACGGAGAGCTCTTGGGTCGGGAGCTCGGCATCGAGCCCACCGAACGGCTCCGTGGCCTTGTCGCAGATCTGGGCTGTTTCCCATCTCGTGCGGGAAGACCGCTGTCGCATCCATCGCCTGCTCTGCATCAGGCACGGTCCAGCTGGTCGCGAACGTCGAAGAGGCGTGACCGGTCAACCGGCTCGCAACGCGAGCGTGGCTCGAGGAATCGGTAACGGTTCACGCCAAGGACCATCTCGAGTCACACGGCTGTCACGCGCCGGTCACGGCAGCGCATCAGACTATTGGGCTTCCCTGCCGGTGGAGCGGGCGAACGGAGCCGGACGAACCGCGGCCGGACCTGTCGCGAAGGAGGGGATGTCATGAGCACGAACGTCGGAACCGCCGAGGTCCGCCCCTTCCGCGTCGACGTGTCGCCGAAGGAGCTCGAGGAACTGCGTCGGGCGATCGGAGCCACGCGTTGGCCTTCCAAGGAGCTCGTCGACGATCCGTCACAGGGCGTGCAGCTCTCGATGATGCAAGAGCTCGCTCGCTACTGGGCAACGGAGTACGACATGCGGAGGGTGGAGTCGAGACTGAACGCGCTCCCCCAGTTCACGACCGAGATCGACGGGCTCAGAATCCACTTCATCCATGTGCGGTCGCCGCACGAGGATGCCTTGCCGCTGATGATCACGCACGGGTGGCCCGGTTCGGTGATCGAGATGCTCGAGGTCGTCGGCCCGCTGACCGACCCCACGGCGCACGGCGGACGCGCCGAGGACGCGTTCCACCTGGTGCTGCCGTCCATCCCTGGCTTCGGTTTCTCCGACCAGCCCACCGAGGTTGGCTGGGGCCCCGACCGCATCGCCCGAGCCTGGGCGGAGCTGATGCACCGCCTCGGTTACAGCCGCTACGTCGCCCAGGGCGGCGACCAGGGAGCCTCCGTCACCGACGCGATGGCGCGCATCGCTCCGGATGGGCTGCTCGGCATCCACCTCAACCTCCTCAGCGCCTTCCCGACCGACGTGGGGGCGGCGATCTTCGGCGCCGGCGTCGTGCATGGACTGTCCAAGCGGCTCGCGGTCGCCGCCCTCTCTGCACATGCCGAGCGGAAGGAGCCCGAGGCGCTCGAAGGCGTCGAGGCCGTCTTCCGGAGGGGGTACTTCGTCGAGGATCTCGAGCATCCGCAGACGATCGGCTTCTCGCTGACGGATTCCCCGGTCGGGCTGGCGGCCTGGATGCTCGACCACGACCCAGACAGCTACGCGAAGATCTCACGCGCCTTCCTCCAGGGGGACCCCGTTGGCGGCTTGACCCGGGACAACATCCTGGACAACATCACGCTGTACTGGCTGACGCGCACCGCCGCGTCGTCGGCGCGGATCTACTGGGAGGAGGGACGAAGCATCGCCGCCGCGGTCGCGTCCGGGCAGAAGCCCCCGAAGCTCACGCTTCCGGTGGCCTTCACCGTCTTCCCGGACGAGCTCTTCAAGGCCCCGCGCAAGTGGGCTGAGAAGGTCTATCCCAAGCTGACCTACTTCAACGAAGTCGAAAAGGGCGGCCACTTCGCGGCGTGGGAGGTGCCGGAGGTCTTCACGACGGAGATGCGCGCCGCGTTCCGACCCATGCGCTGAGGAGGGTGCCATGAGCACGACCGAGATCCGCCCATTCCGCGTCAACCTGTCACAGAAGGACCTGGACGACCTGCGCCAGCGGATCGCAGCGACACGGTGGCCCTCGAAAGAGCTCGTCGACGATCGATCGCAAGGCGTGCAGCTCGCGACGCTCCAGGAGCTGGCCCGCTACTGGGCGACGGAGTTCGACCTGCGGAGGCCCGAGTCCAGACTGAACGCGCTGCCCCAGTTCACGACCGAGATCGACGGGATCAACGTCCACTTCATCCATGTGCGGTCGCCGCACGAGGACGCGCTGCCGCTGATCATGACGCACGGCTGGCCCGGCTCGGTCGTCGAGCTGCTCGAGACCGTCGGACCGCTCACCGATCCCACCGCGCACGGCGGCAAGGCCGAGGACGCGTTCCACCTCGTGCTGCCGTCCGTCCCCGGCTACGGATTCTCAGGCGAGCCGACCGAGCTCGGATGGTGGGCCGGCCGCGTCGCCCAGAACTGGCCGGAGCTGATGCGACGCCTCGGCTACACCCGCTACGTCGCCCAAGGCGGCGACGTGGGCGCTGCCGTCACCGACGCGATGGGTCGTCTGGCGCCCGAGGGACTCATCGGCATCCACACGAACCTCTTCGTCCCTGCGCTCGGCGGCACGATGCCGACGGACACCGAGCAGGAGAAGGCGACGGCGGCGCAGATCGCCGTGTTCAGGGCGACGGGCTTCGGTTACTTCCTCGAGCAGGCGACGCGGCCGCAGACGATCGGCTACGCCCTGCTGGATTCCCCGGTGGCGTTGGCGGCCTGGATGCTCGACCACGACACCGACAGCTATCTGAAGATCTCCGAAGCGTTCGTCCATAAGCAGCCGGCGGGCAACCTCACCCGCGACAACATCCTCGACAACATCACCGTGTACTGGCTGACCGGCACCGGGGCGTCGGCTGCGCGTTCGTACTGGGAGAGCGGACAAGCCCAAGCCAAGGCTGCCGGCCAGGCGCCGCCGCCGATGGCGCTGCCGTTCGGCTTCACGACGTTCCCGGGCGAGATCTGGCGGACGCCGCGAAGCTGGGTCGAGAAGGCGTACCCGAACGTCGCGTACTTCAACGAGGTCGACAAGGGCGGGCACTTCGCGGCCTGGGAGGAGCCGCAGCTCTTCTCGGAAGAGCTCCGAGCCGCCTTCCGATCGGTCCGCTGACGAACGGATCCGCTGGAGCGCGGGCAGCGCGCGACGGCATGGGAGGACGATGACGATGGCATCGACCACCAGCACCACGTCCGTGGCGCTCAACCGCGACGAGGAGCGCGGACTGTTCGGGCAGACCATGGGCCTCGTTGCGCTCACGGCGGGCTGCTTCGCGGTCGGAGCCTACGTCGGCCGAAACGCATCGGGCGGATGGGCGATCCTCTTCTACATCCTCTCCTTCGCGGTGCTGTGGGGGATGAACGCGGCCACCAAGCGATCCGAGCAGATGGGCGTCGGATTGCTCTTCGCCTTCGGGCTCCTGCTCGGGCTCGCCGTCGCCCCGACCATCGCGTATTACGTCGGCGCGGATCCGCAGGCGGTCTGGCAGGCAGGAGGAGCGACGGCCCTGTTCGTCGCCGGGTTCGGCTCTGCGGGGTACGCGACCCGGCGTGACCTGTCGGTGCTCGCGCGCTTCTTGTTCTGGGCGCTCGTCGGGCTGATCGCGTTCGGGATCGTGCAGATCTTCGTGCAGATCCCGAACGGGGCGCTCATCTACGCGGTCGTGGGTCTCGCCATCTTCGCCGGGCTCATCCTGTTCGACTTCCAGCGGCTGCGCCGCACCCAGGACATCCGCACCGCGCCGCTCCTCGCGGCGTCTATCTTCCTCGACATCCTCAACGTGTTCCTCTTCTTCCTTTCGATCTTCAGCGGGGACGACTGAAAGATCATGGTCTCCCAGCGGGCCGCCGCCGTCGAGGTGATCCTGGCCGCGTCAACGGCGGTTGACCGTACGGCCACAGCCGAGGGACGCTAGCCCGGTGGAGCCGATCCGGCTCGACCTGCCGATCGAGGGACATCTCCCTTCGCTCGACGGCGCGACCGAGTGGATCAACTCGCCGCCGCTCACGCCCTCGGACCTGCGTGGGAAGGTCGCCCTCTTCGACTTCTGCACGTACACGTGCATCAACTGGATCCGGACGCTTCCGTACATCCGGGCCTGGGCCGACCGGTACTCGGACGACGGGCTCGTCATGGTCGGTGTGCACACGCCGGAGTTCTCGTTCGAGAAGGACCTCGAGAACGTCCGCGAAGCGTTGAAGCAGATGCGGGTCACGCATCCGGTCGCGGTCGACAGTGACCATGCGATCTGGGAGGCGTTCGCGAACCAGTACTGGCCGGCGCTCTATTTCGTCGACGCCGAGGGACGCATCCGCCATCACCGGTTCGGTGAGGGCGAGTACGATCGGTCGCAGATCGTGATCCAGCAACTCCTGGCCGAGGCCGGGGTCGAAGGGATCGGTGACGAGCTCGTCTCCGTGGATCCGCAAGGCGCGGAGGTCGCCGCCGACTGGGGCAGCCTCGGGTCCGGCGAAACGTACCTCGGCTACCGGCGGGCCGACGGCTTCGCGTCCCCAGGGGGGCTCACGCCGAACGAGGCTCGCGGCTACAACATCCCCGACCGGTTGCAACGGAACCACTGGGCCCTCTCGGGTGACTGGACGGCCACTCCGGAGGCCGTCGTCTTGAACGAGCCCAACGGGCGGATCGCCCGTCATTTCGAAGCACGGGATCTCCACGTGGTGATGGGACCGCCGGCCCGCGGCTCGTCTGTTCGGTTCCGCGTGTTCATCGACGGCGAGCCGCCGGGCGCCGCGGCCGGGAGCGATATCGACGCGGACGGGTCCGGCCACCTGGATCAGCAGCGGATGTACCAGCTGATCCGGCAACACGGCCGCATCACGGATCGTCTGTTCGAGATCGAGTTCCTCGATGCCGGGGCGGAGGGATTCGCGTTCACCTTCGGGTGATCCGAACGCGGATCCTCGTCGGGTCGATCGCCGACGCGCTCGCTCAGATCAAGAACTCGGGCTCGTGGCAGACATCAAAACAACGAGGACGAGTAGCGCACTGAACCCATATCCCCACCAGATGAGCCCATATGGTGTCGATATCTCATCTCGTTTCCACTTCTTGTAGTGGGAGAGCGCCAGCCATCCTGGGATCGTCAGAAGGAAGAAGAATGCCCACACGACTCCAAGGATCGCACCGGCCCGCTTCCAGCCCTCGGCAGCCTGGAAAGAGCCGCTCGGCCAGGCTCGATCGATGGGCGCGATGGGGGTCGTCCGGCTTAGATCAGGTCGAGGCGGAAGCTGAGCGTGGCCTGAGGTTGATCCAGTCGCCAGCGGATCGTTGAAGTTGTTCATGAGATTCCTCCGGATGAGTTCGTCGCTACCCATCGAACGCTGCGACAGCACATCTCCGCTCAATGGGTATCGGAGGCTGGCCCTCCGGCTTGAGACATAGTCGATCGAGCCATCCGGTAGTCAGGAGCGACTCCTCGATCGTGATGCGAGCCCACTGGTCGTTCGGATCGAAGGCCATATCGCTCAGGTCGGCACGCTCCGCGACCGGGTTGAGAGCGCTTGGCGACCGTGCGCATCGACAGATACCCACCGATCATCACTTTCGGTTTCTTCACGACGTCTCCTTGCACTGACGACTGCCGGTATGTTCAGAGAGCGCTGATGCGACCGAACGACGACCAATCCAACGAGGGGGGACGCGACATGAAGCTGACGACCACCACGCAGGTCTCCGTCGACGGAGTGATGCAGGGGCCCGGCGGGCCGGACGAGGACGAGCGCGGAGTATTCGAGCGCGGCGGATGGGCTCACTTCGACGACGAAGCCGGGACGGTCATGGACGAGATCTACCAGCGCGCTGACGCGTTCCTGTTCGGCCGGCGCACCTACGAGATCTTCGCCCGCTCCTGGGGGACGTGGGAGGATCCGGGCGACAGCCCGATCTGGACGGCGTTGCACACGCGGCCCAAGTACGTGGCATCGACCACACCCTTCGACC
>DATAEV010000022.1:0-1517 GCA_036257875.1 Actinomycetota bacterium
AGACCGTCGACGTGACCGTTCACGGCGACACGACCTACGAGACGAACGAAACGTTGACCCTCGATCTCTCGAACGCGAACGGCGCCACGATCGCGGACGACTCCGGGACCGGCACGATCACGAACGACGACGCCGCTCCGACGTTCACGATCGGCGACGTCAACGTGGCTGAAGGCGCGACCGGCATCACTTCGCTCACGTTCACGGTGACCAAGTCGGGAGCGACCCAGCTCGACTCGTCGGTCCTCTACGCGACGGGCGGCGGAACCGCCACGGCGGGTGTCGATTACACGGGCAACACCGGCACGCTCTCCTTCGGGCCGGGTGCCACGTCGGAGCCGGTCACGGTGCTCGTGAACGGCGACAAGGTGTTCGAACCGAACGAGACGTTCAACGTCGTCCTCTCAGCGCCGACCGAGGGCACGATCGCGGTCGCCACCGGCGTCGGCACGATCTTGAACGACGACAAGCAGCCCACCATGCTCACCATCCACCGGCGGCTCGCCCCAACCGCCGTGATCGGCAAGGGGCTGCTCGAGCCTGCGACGGTCGGCGCGCGTGTCCGCGTCGCGCTCTTCCATCGCGTGAGGGGCCACTGGGTCAAGATCGCCGCGAATACCGTCGTCGTGACCGGGCTTCGGGACCGCGATCACGACGGGCTGCTGGACGCGCGCTACGTGGCCAGGTTCAAGCGGCCGTCGGCGCACGGCCACTACAAGCTCCGCGCGCGGTTCGCCGGCTCGGCGACCCTCCGACGGTCGCACCGAGGGATGAACTTCACGATCTGAACCCAGAGGTGCCGACGACCGCGGGGGCGCCCAAGAACCGGGCGCCCCCGCAGCGCGTTTTCGGGCCTGCTCTTGACGCCCGAACACGTGTTCGGATACGGTGAGCGCCCTCGTTCGGCCCCTGCCGACGGAGGCCCGATGCTCCTCGAGCCACTGCAGTGCACGTTGGCCGACGGCGTGAAGCTCTCCGAGGTCACGTTCGTCGTGGTGGACCTCGAGACGACCGGGGGCTCGCCCGCGGACCATGCCATCACCGAGGTCGGAGCGGTCACCTACCGGGGCGGGGAGCGACTGTCCACGTTCCAGACCCTCGTGGACCCCCGGCAGCCGATCCCGCCCTACGTCGCGCACCTGACGGGGATCGACGATCTGACGGTGGCGGACGCGCCGGAGATCCACCACATCCTTCCCAGCTTCCTCGAGTTCGCGCGCGGCGCGATCTTCGTCGGGCACAACGCGTCCTTCGACTTCGGATTCCTCAACGCCAACCTGCTGCGCCTGGAGTACGAGCCGCTCGAGGGCCCACCGATCTGCACCGCGAGGCTGGCGCGCCGGGTCGTGTGGCCGGACGTGCCCAACGTGCGCCTCGCGACGCTCGCCCGATACTTCCGGACGCGCTCGACGCCGGTGCACCGGGCCCTGGCCGACGCCGAGGCGACCGCCGAGGTGCTCAACGGACTGATCGAGCTGGGCGGCCGGCTGGGGATCAGCACCCTCGGCGACCTCCGC
>DATAEV010000030.1:0-8175 GCA_036257875.1 Actinomycetota bacterium
GGAGACCGAGGTCAGCTTGAACGCGCCGATCCGGCCGGTCGAGGGAACGTGCGGCCCGAGGCAGAGGTCCACCCACAGACCGCTGCGATACAGGATGACCGTCTCTCCCGACCCGACCTCGCCCTCCTCCCCGGCGAGGTCCTCGATGATCTCCCGCTTGAAGTCCTGATCCTGAAGCCGTACGAGGGCTTCGGAGCGCGAAACCTCTTCGCGGAGGAACGGTTGGTCCTCGGCGACGATCACGCGCATCTCTTCCTCGATCCGCGGAAGGTCGTCGGCCGACACGTGCTCGGGGATCGCGAGGTCGTAGTAGAAGCCGTCAGCGATCGCCGGTCCGATCGCGTACTTCGTTCCGGGCCACAACCTGCAGACGGCCTGGGCGAGGATGTGCGCGGCCGAATGGCGAAGGACGCGCAGTCCGTCGTCCGAAGCCGGTTCCACCGGCTCGACCGAGACATCCCGCTCCGGCACGAAGGAGAGATCCATCAGCTCGCCGTCCACCGTCGCCGCGATCACCTGCGGGCCGAGGACGCTCCCGACCGGCTCCCCCTCGGGGAGCTCCGGCTGGGTGCCGTCGGGCAGGGTCAGGCGGGGCATGCGCTTGAGGATAGCCGACGGCTTCAGGCCGGCCGGCGCCCCGCGCTCACTCGTAGCTGATGGCCTCGAGCACGTTGAGCTTCGCCGCGCGGCGTGCCGGCACGATAGCCGCCAGCACACCGAGGAGCGCCCCGAGGATCAGCCAGACCACCAGCTGACCAACCGGGATCGCGAACCGGTCGATGCCCACGTCAGAGAGCGCCCGCTGCATCGCCCAGCCGAACAAGATCCCGACCGCAAGCCCGAGGAGAGCCCCGAGTACCGCGATGATCACAGCCTCGACCCGGATCATCCGCTTCACCTGGCGTCGGCTCATGCCGACTGCCCGCAGCAGTCCCAGCTCACGGACTCGCTCGTAGATCGACAGACCGAGCGTGTTCACGATGCCGAACGCCGCGATGATGACCGAAAGGATCAGCAGCACGTAGATGATCACGAAAATCTGATTCACCTGATCGACGTATTGCTGCTTCGTCTCTTCTTGGTCGTTCACTTGGACGCTGGGGTAATCCTTGTCGACGAGCGTCTCGACCTTCGCTCGAGCTGCCGCCTGATCGACGCCAGGCGCGTACTTCAGGAAGACGACCGTATCCAGTAGCTGCGCCACGTTCCTGTCGTACGTGTCGAGCGAGACCGCGTAGTCGTTCAATATGGCGTTCGGTTCGAAGATCCCGACCACGGTCAACTGCTTCAGGCCGGTCCGCGCGAACTCCATCGGCACCTTCCCTCCAACCGAGAAGTCCTTCGAGTCGGCCTCCGTCCTCGAGACGATGACGCTGTTGTGCTCGGAAAGTGCCTCGATCGACCCCGCATCCATCTCGATGTTCGCGACGTCGGTGAGCGTTGCCGGGTCGACCCCGACCGGGAAGGTCGTCGAGGACCGGACCTTCGCCTCGGCTCCTTGCCGGAGAGGCGACACCGCCGAGAAGTCCGGATCCGTCGACAGATGCTCGGCGAGCTGCGGCGAGAAGGGGGAGAACTGCGACGCCGTCAGCATGAGATCAGACCGGATCGTCCGGTCGAGCACGGCCGTCACGGAGGACTTCAACGATGCGGAGAAGACGGCTACGAACGCCACGAGCGCCAGGGCGATCATCAGTGCGGCCGCCGTGGATGCCGTCCGTCGTGGGTTCCTGTTGGCGTTCTCGCCGCCGAGCTTGCCCGAGATCCGGCGACGGAACGGGCGACCGAGCGTCGACGAGATCGGCCGAGCGACGAGCGGCGAGAGCATCGCGACACCCACGAACGTGAGAGCGGCACCCAGCCCCACCACGAGGCCGGCATTCGACACACCAGCGAATAACCCTGCGGCGAGAGTGCCGATGCCTAACACGGCCACGAGCGAACCCCCGATGACGCGCCGACGGATGGCCACGCTCGGCGCGGCTGTCTCGCGCAGCGCCTCGATCGGCGCCAGGCGCGATGCACGACGGGCCGGCGACACCGCGGCCACGACCGTGATCGTCGTGCCGAGGATGAGCGAAACGATGATCGTCCGGGGAGCGACCACCAGCGCCGTCGGTGGCAACTTCAACCCAATCGCGCCGACGAGAGCTTTCAGACCGATCGCCAGTACCGACCCAACCAGCACACCGACGATCGACGCGATCAGGCCGACGACAGCAGCCTCGACCAGGACGGAGGTCATGACCTGCCGCCGCCGTGCGCCGAGCGCCCGGAACAGCGCGAGCTCCCGGCTTCGCTGCGTCACCACGATGTTGAAGGTATTGAAGATGATGAAGGCGCCGACGAACAACGCCACGAACCCGAACACGAGCAACCCCGTCCGCAGGAAGCCCAGGGCCTTGTTGACCTGGTCTTGCTGCACGCTCGCCGCGGTCGTGCCCGTGATCGCTTCGAACCGTTGCGGAAGCACGCCGGAGATGGCGGTCGCGAGCTGATCGGGGGTGATGGAGCCATCCCCTTGGACATAGATGAAGTCGAACTTCCCCTCTCGCTGGAAGAGGCGCTGGGCCGTCGGCAGATCGAAGATCGCGAACGATGCGCCGAGCACGCTGTTGGAGGTCCCGAAGCGAACGAACCCAGAGATCGTGTACTCGCCCGTCCCGGAGGGGGTGACGACGCGGATCTGCTGCCCGACCGCCAGACCGCGAGCAGTCGCGGTGCCGGCGTCGATCACGACCTGATGAGGTCCCACGGGCGCTGCCCCGCCGGGATCCAACGTGAACGCCGATAGGTCCGTCGACCACGAGCTGCCGATCGTCGGTGAAAAGCCCGATTGGACAACCTCCCCCGTGGTGGGGTCGATGACCTGGGCGAACGATTGCACGGAGCCTTCTGCGTACCGAACCCCGGGGACCGCCCGAACCTTGGGCAGGAGGTCCTCCGGGACGGGGTTGAGCTCCTGGCCCCCGCCCGAGCCGCCGCTGCCGCCCTGTGTGGGATTGAACGCCTGATGCGCCTGGACGACGACATCGATGTTCGCAAACACCTGCCCGAAGAGATCGTCGAAGCTCGCGAGCGCGGTGTCGGTCAGGATGAATGTCCCGGCCGTGAAGCCGACGCCCAGGACGACGGCCAGCCCGGTGAGGAGCAGACGAACCTTCCGTGCCAGGAGGCTCTTGATCGTTGCGCGGAGCACGTCGGCGACCTCAGACCTCGAGGGACTTCAACCGGTCGAGGATCCGGTCCGCCGTGGGCAACTCCATCTCGTCGACCACGCGCCCATCGCCGAGGAAGACCGCCCGGTCCGCGTAGCTCGCCGCCTTCGCGTCGTGCGTGACCATGACGATCGTTTGCCCGTGGTCCGTGACCGCCCCGCGGAGGAACCTGAGGAGCTCTTCGCTGGAGCGCGAGTCCAGGTTCCCGGTCGGCTCGTCCGCGAAGACGATCTCCGGCCGCGAGACCAATGCCCGGGCGCCGGCCACGCGCTGTTGCTGGCCTCCGGACAGCTCAGTTGGCTTGTGCGAGAGACGATCACGGAGACCGGTCGTGTCTACGACCTCGTCGAACCACGCCTGGTCTACGTCACGACCCGCGATGTCCAACGGGAGCGTGATGTTCTCTCGCGCCGTCAACGTCGGGATCAGGTTGTACGCCTGAAACACGAAGCCGATCTTGTCGCGGCGGAGCTGGGTGAGCTGGCGCTCCGAGAGTTGCGTGATGTCGACATCCCCGATGAAGACGTGGCCCGCGGTGGGTGTATCCAGGCCCGCGAGGCAATGCAGGAGGGTCGACTTGCCCGATCCCGACGCGCCCATGATGGCCGTGAACCCACCGGCGGCGAAGTCGAGCGTGATCCCGCGCAGCGCTTCGACGCTCGCGTCCCCTGTTCCGTAGACCTTGCGGAGGCCATCCGTCCGTGCGGCAGCCTTGGTGACCGTCTGTGACATGCGGCATCCTCCTCAGATCGCGATGACTGGCCCGGGGGCCAACCGTCGTGGGCGCGGCTGGGTTCGAACCAGCGGCCTCTCGCGTGTGAGGCGAGCGCTCTCCCGCTGAGCTACGCGCCCGGAAGAGGACCAACGATAGCAACAGACCCCGGAAAAGCGACGGCGGCACGTGCCCGCGTCGTGCCGCCGTCAGGTCCAGGCTTGGCCCGGACCCGCGAAGTCTCGCACGGTGATGTCAACGGAAGCAAGACCTTTGAGGGAGCCGGTCGCAGGTGCGTCGGGGGGGTACCATGTCCCGCGGACGTGACCGGGGAGGGCATCGATGCTCGCATCCATGCAGACGTTCATGAACGGTCTGACGTCGTGGTTGCCGGCGAAGCTCGAGCACCCCGCGGAGATCCTGCTCTACTTCGCGATCCTCGGCGCGATGTCGGTGATCCCCCTGCTCGCGTGGCTCGGGTGGGCGGTCATGTCCACCAACCGAGCTGCCGAGAGCTGATCATCCCGGCGCTCGGGTCTCCGCACCCAGACGCTCGGCCAACACGCGCATCATCGCGAGCGACACATCGGGTCGCTCGCGGATCATGCTCTCGAACTCCTGGCGACCGATCCGGATCGTTCGGACATCACCCTCGGCGATGAGCGACGCGACGCGTGGCTTGCGCGTGATGATCGACATCTCCCCGACGACCTCGCCCGGCCCCCGTTGCGCAACCTTCGAAGCGGCCCCTGTCCCACCGCGGGTGACGGCGACCGTTCCCGCGAGGACGAGGTGCAGCTCGTCGCCGATCTCGCCTTCGACCGAGATCACCTCGCCGTCGGCGAACGCCCGCTCGTCGGCGAGGTCGGCGAGGCGGCGCAGGTCGGCTGTCGACAGGTCCTGGAACAAGGGGATCGTCCGGAGCGCGAGGACGCGTTCCATCGGGGACATCGTCGTTCGTGAACGGCCCATGGCTCCTCCTGGTTGATCGTTCGTGCGGACGAGCTCTACGCACGAGCGGATGAGTGGATCGGGATCCTGCGACACGAGCTCGAACCAGTCCTCGCGCGGAACCGTCGTGTTCGCGGCTTGCTCCCACAACGGCAGGAGCGGGGTCGCGAGGGACCGGTGTTCGGTCGCCTCCAACGTCTCGAGCGCATTGGCGAGCTGACTCGGCTCGGTCCCGCGCAGGTTGTCGAGGGCCGTCCGGATCGCTGGACCGTCGTGGCTCACGAGTGAGATCGCGGCGAGCGCCACGACGGCTTGCGTTCGACCTCGCTCGAGCACGGCCGTCCGCAGGAGCTCCGTTCCGGCGCCGTCCGGTGGGATCATGGTCGCGAGCAGCAGATCCTGATGCGCGAGCGACGCTCGCGCTCGGGCCAGCCGTTCGATCGCTGCCGCGTGCTCGTGGAGATCGAGATCGCCGAGGACCTCGATGGCTACCTCGCGCAGCAGTGGGTCCTGACCCTCAAGCTCGCCCAGCGCCGGGGTGATCACGATCGCCGGAGCAGCCGACGCGAGCGTTCGGAGCGCTTCGCTTCGCACCGCCGACGATGGATCCTCGAGCATCGGCCGGAGGAACGTGACCGCATCGTCCGCGCCCGCGGAGCGGAGCTGGCGAACGACCGCGAGCCGCACGTCGGTCTCCTCGTCGGCGAGCGATCGACGGAGGCTCTCCACCGCGCCGGGACGAGAAGGCCCGCGCAGGAGCGCCACACACGCCGCAGCGGCAACCATCGGGTCCGGATCCGCCACGAGCACCTTCAAGCGATCCGCGACGAGTGGGTCGGCCGCTCCGTTCGGGAGCGCCTCGACCGCTGCGAGCCGGACGGCGGCTTCCTCGTCGCCGAGCGCGCGCACGACGGCCGATCCGTCGATCACCCCCGACCCGAGGAGCCCGCGGATCGCGAGCGCTCGGACCACCGCGTCCTCGTCCGTCGCGCGCTCCTCCAGCTCCGCTCGGATCCGAGGGTCGTCGCCCGCCGAGAGCAGCTCGACACCGAGTCGCCGGATCCGTGGATCTGCGTCGTGCGATGTTTCCAGCGCGAGCTCGATCGCCGTCGCGTCCAGCTCGAGAACGACGGGCGTTCCCTGGACCGGGCGGCCTCCGAACACGCTCGGACGTCCTGCTCGGAGGGCATCGACGAGCGCGCCGGTGTAGGAGCGACGGATCCGCCACGCCATCCAGATCGTCAGGGCGGCGACCGCGAGCCCGATGACGGAGAGGGCCTTCGGGGAGAGCGCCTGCTGGCCGACGAGCGTCAGGACGCCTGCGATCGCCGTCCCCGTCTGGCTCGGTCCGCCGGAGATGAACGCGCGGACCTGGTCGCGGCGGGCCTCCGGCACAACGTTGATCAACGTCTCCCAGGCCGGGGAGGCCACACCCTGTAGCCACACCATCACCACCGCACGCGATATGACGAGGGTCGCGAACGCCGAGCTCGCGAGCAGGATCCCGAACGACCCTGCGTACAAGACGGGCAGCACGAGGACCACCGCCGAAGCGCCGAGCCAGGCGAGCAACCGGTTGGCGAAGAGGATCGAGATCACGAAGGCGACGATCGTGACGGCGGCGCCGAAGACCCCGAGGAACCCGGCCAGCGCGTCCGGATCGGGGTATCGAGCCGTCGACGCCTGGGCGAACGGGAGGAACAGCGAATAGAACAGGACCGAGAACAGCACGCCGGCTGCGGTCATCCACATCAGGAGCGGAGATCGGCGAACGAACGACAGCCCCTCGGCCATGTCGCGGAACGCCGAGGTGCGGCGCCGGGCTCGGCGCCCCACAACCCGCGCCCGCGGGCGCACACCCAGCAAGCCGGCAGCGAGGAAGCAGGCGCCGATGAGACAGCCGGCCCAGACCAGCAGCAGGTTGCCGGCCCCGATCGTCGCGGCGAGCGGCCCCGTGAGCACGCCACCGACGACCGAGCCGAGGATCGCGCCGGAGCCGAACAACGGGAACAGTCGCTTGGCGCGTCGCGTGTCGGTCACCGCGCCTGCGGCCCCCCACAGGTACACCGATTGCACCAACGTCGCGACGGCGACCGTCAGCCACAGCACGCGGTAGATCCAATCCACGTCGGTCGCGACGATCGCCCGCTCGATGACGACGACGGCGGCGAGGATCGCCGGCATGACGACGTACGCGCGCCGCCGGTCGAACCGAGCGAGCGAGCCGGTCAGCACCAGCATCGCGACGAGACCGGTCGCGCCCTGCGCGAGGTACATGACCGGGAGCGCGTCCGGGCCGATGCGCTCGAAGAACAAGGCGTTGACGCCGCTCTCACCGATCGTCAGCCCCGCGGATGCGACGAACAGCAAGCCGACGACCGAACCGACCAGGCGACCCTCGCCCGGACGGACGCGGAGGATGCCCGCGAGAGCGTTCACGCCCTTCGTCTCGCCCTCAGACGCGCGACCTAGCCACCCGCTGGAGACAGCGGAGCCGCCGACAGGACCAGCGCGTCGACGAGGTGGCCCTTCAAGGAGAGGTTCCGGTGCTCGAGCCCCTCTCCGCTCAATCCGGCCGCTTCGGCAGCCTGGTCCGTGACGAGGATCTCGCCGATCGCGCCCTGGGACGCCAGGTGGGCCGCGATGTTGACCGGATCGCCGAGCGCCGTGAAGTCACTCGTGTTGTTCGACCCGACCATCCCGACGAAGGCGGTGCCGGTGTGCACGCCCGCGCCCAGCGGGACCCACGGGCCGTCGGGCGAGCCGTGGCCCGTGACCCGGAGCAGCTCTTGCGCCGTCTCGACCGCGCGGGCGGCGTGCTCCGGACCGGCCAGGAAGGGGATGAACAGCCCGACGATCTCATCGCCGACGAACTTCTCGATGATGGCGTCTCCATCGATAAGGACCCTGCTCGACTCGCGGTAGAAGCGGTTCATCAGCCGGGTGAAATCGATCACGGGCATCTCTCGCGCAAGCTTGCTCGAGCCCCGTACATCGGCGAACAGCATCGAGATCTCGACCTCTCCGCCGCGGATCCCCTGACTTTCGGGAGCGCCGGGACACATCTGGGCGTGGTCACCCAGTCCTTTGAAGCAGCGGCCGCAGATCTTCGGCTGCTTCACCCATGGCTGGTAGCCGTATCGCCCCAGGATGAACCTGCCCGGCGACCCGAACGGCGCCTTGCAGAGCTTGCAGCGCGGCTTCGACGGAATCAGCCGGAGCGGGCTCTTGTCGTGCAGGTGCGGATGCGTGCCGCTGAGGAAGTCGTGCCACTCGTCCTCGGGGGTCGCGTAC
>DATAEV010000037.1:0-12831 GCA_036257875.1 Actinomycetota bacterium
TCGACCTCCCAGACACCGCGTCCAGGCGGGCCGACCTCGTCGACCTCGCCGGAGGCGAGGTCGACGAGGAACAGTCGGCGCCAGGCGTCGTCGGGGCGCCGCACGATCGGATCTGGGTCGGGCTCCGACCCGGTGACGGCCCCCGCCGACCAATCCACCCCGTAGGACCCCGGGTCGGCGACGAGGACGAGGAGCCTCGACCCGTCGCTCGACCACAGGAGCTGCTCGGCCGAGCCCCGGAAGGTTGCCGCGAGCTCCGGCTCGCCGCCCAAAATCATGGTGTACGGGAGGTGGTGCCCACGCAGGCGTCGGTCCGAGAGGAACCCGAGACGGGAGCCGTCGGGGGACCACACCGGTGACCGGTCACCCCAATCCCCGTCGGTGAGCCTCGTCACGCGGCCGTCGATCCCGAGCGACCACAGATCGCTCGGGATCGACACGCCGCGTTCGGAGACGGTGGCGTGCACGCTGAACACCACGTTCCCGTCTGGTCCGATCGCGATGTCCGCCGGGGTTCGGACGTTCAGGAGGTCATCAACCGTGGGGCGCCGTGTCGGTGCGTCGCCTGCCATGCGTGCTCCTCCCTGACCGAGACCGTGTTCCGGACGCTACCCGAACCGACCATGCGGACCTCGCCGGGTTCCCGCGGCACGATGCATCAGGCGCGTCGCCGGGGACCGGAAGCGGCTTCCGCGGAGCGGTCGCCCGTCACGAGGTGCGATCGCGCCACTCGCGATCGAGGATCGCGTAGACGGCCTCGCTCTGCCACTCGCCCTTGAGGTACTCGTTCTCGACGAAGTGCGCTTCCCGGCGCATCCCCAGCTTCTCCAGGACGCGGGCCGATGCGATGTTGCGCGGTTCGAGCCGCCCGATCACGCGGTGCATGCCGAGCTCCTCGAACGCGATCGACAGGACCGCGCGGCCGCCCTCGGTCGCATATCCGCGGCCGTGGTGGTCCGGATGGATGATGTACCCGACCTCGCCGCCTGCGTGCTCCCGGCTGAAGAGCCCGAGGGTGAAGTCACCGACCACGGCGCCGGTCTCTTTGGACTCGGCCGCAAGCGCGAGGAAGTCGCCCTCCGAGACGATGGAGGTCGCCCTGATCTTCGTGTCCAGCGCCTCGCGGACCTGGTCTTCCGTCCGCGCGTCCCACACCAGGTAGCGCGTCACGTCGGGCCGGGATTGGTACGCGTAGAGCGATCCGAAGTCGGCCGGCGTGAACGGGCGGAGGAGGAGCCGTTCCGTCTCCACGTTGGACACGGGCTTGCCGAGGTTCACGCGCGCAAGGCTACTTGCGGATCTGCACCACGACGTCGAGGGCGCCACCTGCCGAGCCGAAGGGCTCGACGCGGATCGTGAGTTCGTCGCCCTTGACGAGATCACGGCTGCCGAGCGAGCTGGGGATGCGGAGGTTGTAGAGGTACATCCCGTCCACCTCCCGCATCACGCCCGGCCGGTCGACGGCGGCCACGGACGAAGCCGGGTAGGTGCCGTCCGCGTGAACCAGCGTGATGGCCGGAGCCAGGCCGGCCCAGGAAACACCGTCGCACGCGATCCGCACCTTCACCGGGACCACCTGACCGGTCTGGACCAGGTCCTTCCCGGACGCGAGCGGCGGCAGGACCGCGCCCTCACCCACCGAAACCGTAGCGTCGGAGATCGCGGAATCGGAGCCGCCGTCGTCGTCGGCCACCGTCGCGTCCAGCGCGTACGTTCCGCACGAGGAGTAGCTCCGCGTGTAGGTCGTCGTCAGGCCGCCGGCGTTCCCCGCCCCCCCGTCGAACCACCAGGTGAAGGTGTCCGCGGTGCCCGGATCGGTCGCGGTCGCCGTCCAGATCACGTTGCTGCCGGCGAGCGCGGTCGTCGTGCTCGGCGTGAGGGACACGATCGTGGGCGGAACGTTGTCCGCCCTCCACGAGAAGACATCCGTGGCCGTGCCGCCGTTCCCGTCCGAGGCGGTGACCGTGACCGATCCGTTCCCGTCGTCGAGCGGTACGTTGCGCCACGACCACCGGCCGTTGCCGTGGTCCGTGACGGCCCCCGCTCCCGCACCCGTGATCGTCAGGACGTCTCCATCGGGATCGCTGAACGATCCGTGCGTGACGAGGGCACTTCCCTCGTTACCGGACGCGTTGGCGCCGTGCTCCTGCACAACCGGGGATCGGTTCGGCGGTGTGGAATGACCGAACGTGATCTGGAGGGCGCAGGTGTCTTCGCAGGTGCCGAAGGAGCCGCCGAGATCGAGCGAACCGGAAACGGTGAAACCGTTCGGAGCATCGAAGTCGTACCCGGTCCCGAGCCAATCCTTGCTCGAGCCGGCGCCCGGGTTGAACGACCCGAGCGACACACCCGTGTCGACCGTGGCTCCACTCAGCACCATCTTCGTTCCCGTTTGCCGGTCGTCGACCGACAGCCGGAGCGAGTCCACGTCGTCGAGCGCCGCCTGGGCCTGCCCGAGGCTCCATCCCTTCGCGGTGGCGAGCTCTTGGGTGAAGTTGGTGAATACGACCGTGCAGCTGAGCGACGGATTGGTCAGGGTCGAGGTCAAGGTTCCTGCGGAGCGATCCCACGTCATCGTGAAGCGATTGGCGGAAGGGCTCGCCACCGTGCCGACCGCGTAGACGCCCTGACAATCGCCGCTCCGCGAACCCGTGTTGCCGTTGAGGACGAACCTCGGAACGGTGAAGTTCGCTTCGATCCGGTTGGTCGTCGGAGCGAGTTCGGCGACGCCGAGGAACTCATCTCCCGTGTTGGCGAGGGAACCGATCGATCCGAGCCGTATCCCGCCGTAGCTCGTGAAGGTTGCGGGGCTGGGGGTGCTCACCTGGATCCCGGCCGGTCCCACATCGGTCCCGGCGCGCGCGGCGCTCGTCACGAAGATGGTCAGGACGACCACCGTCGTCGCGGCGACTACCGCTCTCCCCTTCAACCGCCCCGACCTCCTTCGCCCCCGACAGCTCACGACCCGTGAGACGTCCGTCTAGGTATCGGCATACCGACCCCTGTTCCTACAGTGCAGGTTGTAGGTCAAGCGGCCCTCAGACGGCCCGGAGCGGGGCGGGGCGGGTCACGTGCTGGACCTGCCCGGGAAGCGTCACCACGAAGCGAGCCCCGCCCCCCGGTCGGTCCTCAACCCGGGCCGACCCGCCATGCAGCTCGGCGAACCGCTGGACGAGCGACAGACCGATGCCCACGCCGCCACGTGCAGCCGCGCCTTGACGGAAGGGTTCGAAGATCTCGTCCTTGACGTCGTCGGGCACACCCGGGCCCTCGTCCTCGACGACGACGACGACCCCCTTGTCGCGTTCGGTGACGAGGACCTGTACGGCGGTCCCCGCGGGAGTGTGCCGGGCGGCGTTGTTGAGCAGGTTCTCCACGATCCGCTCGACCTTCGCCCGGTCGACGTCGACGAGCATCGGCTCGCTCTCGATCCGGACCGGGTGCCCCGAGAGCGAAGGCAGCTCCAACGCGAGGCGGTCCGCGAGCTCGCCGACGTCGGTGGGCTCGCGTTCCGGCTGGAGCTGACCGCGACGGAGCCGGTCAAGGTCGAGGAGGTCGTCGACCAGTCGCGACGCCTTCCTGCCTGCCTGTTCGATCACGCCGTAGAGATCGTTGAGCTCCACACCTGTCAGCTTGAGCTGGTCGGCGCGGCGGATCGTCTGCATCGCGCCGAGGATGCCGGCGAGCGGACCCTTGAGGTCGTGCGAGACCGCGTGGAGCAACGTGTTCTTCATATCGTTCTGCGCACGCAGGTCGTCCGAGACCTCCTCCTGCGACTCGAGCTGCGAGCGCTGGCGCTTCGCATGGTCGCGGATGATGGCGAGGAGCCAGACCACGAACAGGAACACCGCGTACCAGACGAGGGCGTTCCACGACGGAACCAGGACGTTCGTCTCGACCGACCGGACATCCGCGAGTTGCATCGCGACGGCGGCGAGACCGGCGACCAGGAATCCCCACGCGCGCCCGAGGTTCCAGGTCGCGATCAAGATGGGAAGCACGTAGAACGGCGCGATCGAGACGTCGGGACCGATCATGGTGTCGGCGGCACCGACGCCGACGACGAACAGGACGGCCACGGCGAGCACGTACGCCGGCGGCCGCCCGGAAAGGAACGCTTCCAGCGGAAGCGCCCGTTTGTCGCGATGATCGGCGTCCACGGATGAGTCCTCGGCGAGCCACCCATCTACCTTGAGTTCGGTAGACGCCGCAGCCGATGACCGGAAGGTCAATCGCCGGTCAGAAGGGCGCGGATGGCCCGGAACGCCCGTCCGCGGTGGCTGATCCGATCCTTCTCGGCGGGCTCGAGCTCAGCCATCGTCCGGTCCCAGCCAACGGGGACGAAGATCGGGTCGTAGCCGAAGCCACCGGTCCCGCGGGGTTTCGTCGTGAGGGTTCCCTCGCAAAGACCCTCGACCGAGACGAGCTCCCCGCCCGGAGGCACGAACGCGGCCACGCACCGATAGCGGGCCGTGAGACCGGCGGCCGGGATCCCCCGGACCGAGCGGATCAGCTCGGCGAGGTTCCGTTCGTCGGTCGCGTCCTGACCCGCGAACCTGGCGCTCCTCGGGCCCGGCCGACCTCCGAGCGCATCGACCTCGATCCCCGAGTCATCCGCCAGGGAAGGGATCCCCACGGCATCCGCGACGGCTCGAGCCTTGAGGGCCGCGTTGTCGAGGTAGGTCTCTCCGGTCTCGTCCACATCCGGGAAGGTGCCCGCGTCACGGTCGTGAACCGTGACCCACTCCACCGGCCAATCCGAGCAGATCCGGATGATCTCGACGAGCTTGTGCTCGTTCTTCGTTGCGAGCGCGATCCGTTGCGGAAGCGCCATCCGGGCTTCAGATACCCAGCGCCTCGGCTTGGATCTTCGTGAGTTCCGCGACCCCGGCCGCGGCGAGGTCGAGCAGCTCGTCGAGCTGCGGCCGGGAGAACGGCGAGCCTTCCGCGGTCCCTTGCACCTCCACGAGCGCGCCGCCGCCGGTCATCACCACGTTGCAATCGACCTCCGCACCCGCGTCCTCCTCGTAGCACAGGTCGAGACGGGACTCACCGTCCACGATGCCGACCGACACCGCGGCGACCGAATCCTTCAACACCTCTGCCGGGGCTGGACCATCGGTCAAGCTCCGGAGGGCCAGGGCGAGCGCGATGTAGCCGCCGGTGATCGACGCCGTCCGGGTGCCCGCATCGGCCACCAGAACGTCACAGTCGACCGTCACGGTGCGCTCGCCCAGCCGTTCGAGATCCGTGACGCTCCTGAGGGCCCGGCCGATCAATCGCTGGATCTCCTGCGTGCGACCGCCCGGCTTCCCCCGGTTCACCTCCCGGCCGGACCGTTCCACGGTCGATGCGGGGAGCATCGAGTACTCGCCCGTGACCCAGCCACGACCCGTCCCGCGGAGCCAGCGTGGCGTGTCCTCCGATACGGTCGCCGCGCAGAGCACGCGGGTCTTCCCCATGGAGAACAGCACGGAGCCGTTCGCCCACTCCTGATATCCCAGTTCATAGCTCACGGGCCGGAGCTGCCCGTTGGCCCGGTCGTCAGGGCGGGTCAACGCCCGATCTCCCACACCGCCTCGCGCGTCGCGACGTCGATCGGACCGTCGAACACACCTGCCGCCTGTTCGAGCGAGACGCCTGGATCGAGCGCGGGTGTCAGGTGCGTGAGCACCAACCGGCGAACCTCGGCCTGCGCGGCGATCCCGGCCGCCTGCTCGGCACTGAGATGGAAGAAGGTGTGATCCATCGGGTCTTGATAGGTCGCCTCGCACAGGAACAGGTCGGCGCCGCGGGCGAGCTCGATCGCCTCGTCGCAGGGGCCGGTGTCGCCGGTATACGCGAGCGTGTGGCCGTTCACCTCGATCCGGTACCCGAGCGAGTACACACCGATGTGGGTCATCTCGAACGCCGTCACACGGAACGGCCCCACCTCCACCACACGCCCGGCTTCCAGATGGTCGAACGCGTACGCCTCGGCCATGACGTTCCGGCCGTTCTCCGAGACGAGCAACGCCGCAAGATCCATGAACCCGGCCGGCGAATAGAAGGGAAGGCCCGGCTGACCGAGATCACCGTAGTGCCGTGCGTAGAACGCGGGGATCACATCGAGGAAGTGGTCCGCATGGCCGTGCGTGATCAGCACCGCGTCGATCTCACCGGGCGCAACGTGCTCTTGCAAACGAGCGAAGGTGCCCGTTCCCGCGTCGAGCCAGAGGTGGAAGGATCCGCTGGTGACGAGGTAGCCGCTGCACTCCCCCGCTGTTCCCGGCCATGTTCCGTGAGAACCCAAGACCGAGAGCCTCACGAGCGACCGCCGGCTTCGAGGTGGACGGCCTTCACCTGCGCCAGTTCGCGACCCAGGAAGAGCTCGGCGAGGTCCCGGAACGGCTCGGCGTCTCCCGTCGTCAGGAACTCGTGGTGCGGAGGTGTCGGTTCATCGCGGAGGCTCCCCGCCCGAAGGAGCTCGGCGTAGACGTCCTTCGCCGTCTCTTCCGCGGAGGACACGAGCACGACGTCGGGGCCGAGCTCCAGCTGGAGCAGCCCCGAGAGCAGTGGGTAGTGCGTACACCCCAAGATCAACGTGTCGATCCCCTTCTCCTTCAGCGGTGCAAGATACCTGTGCGCGGCCTCCCGCAACTCCCCCGACGTCGTATCCCCGCGCTCCACATGCTCGACGAACACCGGGCAGGCGGCTCCGTGGAGCTCTACGACGGACCCCACCGCGCGCCGATACGCCCCGGTGTCGATCGTCGCGGTCGTCCCGATCACCCCGACCACGCCCTTCCTGGTTGCTCGGATCGCGGCGCGGGCCCCCGGGTTGATCACCCCGACGACGGGGACCCCGTGCGCGGTCGCGATATCGCCGATCGCGGAGACCTCGATGGAATTGCACGCCACCACGAGCAGCTTGACGTCGCGCTCGACGAGGGACGCCGCGATCTCCATCGCGAACCTGCGGATCTCTTCGACCGGTCGCGGACCGTAGGGGAAGTTCGCCGAATCCCCGACGTAGATCAGGGACTCGTTCGGCAACAACTCGAGGATGGCCCTCGCCACCGTGAGGCCACCGACGCCTGAGTCGAACACGCCGATCGGTCGGTTATCCGACACGTGCTACCACCACAGCGACTCCTCGACCCCCCGCTCCGCCGCGGAGAGATCCTCCGCCCAGGCGTGCGTCGACAGGTACTTCCACCCGCCGTCAGGCAGGAGACAGACGATGTCGCCATCGTCGAGCTCTTGGGAGACGCGCTGTGCGACGTGGATCACCGCGCCGCTGCTGATCCCCGCGAAGATCCCCTCCCGCGCCGTGAGCTCCCTCGTCGCGCGCAGGGAGTCGGCCGCGTTCACCAGGAACTTCCGGTCGATCTGCTCGGGGTCGAAGATCGGCGGGATGAACCCTTCGTCGAGCGAACGCAGCCCGTACACCAGATCGCCAAGCTCGGGCTCGGCCGCGACGACCTTGATCTGCTCGTTGTACGCATGGAGCCCGCGCCCGGCACCCGTCAGGGTTCCCCCGGTCCCCATGCCGGCGACGAAGTGCGAGATCGTCGGAAGGTCGCGGATGATCTCCTGCGCCGTCCCCTTCTCGTGCGCGTCGGGGTTGGCGGGGTTCCCGTATTGGAAGGGCATGTAATACCGGTCGTCGGTCGCGAGCGCGCGCGCGACCTCGATCGAGCCGTTCGTCCCCTTCGCTCCGTCCGACAGGACGATCTCGGCCCCGAACAGTCGCAGGAGGCCGATCCGCTCCTCGCTCGCGTTGTCCGGGATCACCACGGTGAGCTTGTAACCCTTGCGGCGCGCCACCATCGCGAGCGCGATGCCCGTGTTGCCCGACGTGGGCTCCAGGATCGTTCGTTCGGGCGTCAGCTCGCCCGAGCCCTCCGCCGCGTCCACCATGGCGAGGGCGATCCGATCCTTCGTCGAGCCGGTGGGGTTCTGCCCTTCGAGCTTGGCCCAGATGCGGACGCCCGGCACGGCGGACATCCGGGGGATGCCGACGAGCGGCGTATCCCCGATGGCATCCAGGATCGAATCGAAGCGCACGATCCGGGATTATCTCAGCGCGCGACGGCCAGCCGTTGCGCGCCCGCCACCGATCCTCATCCAAGAACCCACCACGGGGTGTCGATCGTCGTTGAGCCTGGGTCGTTCGCGTCCTCGTAGAGGAGCCTCGCGGCTCGATGACCCGCGTCGCTCAGCATCCACATCCGGGTGAGACCCTCGGCGCGGCCGTCCTCCGCGAAAGCATCCAAGAGCTGCTTGCCGACCTTCGTCGATCGCACCGCCTCCGCCACCTGCAGGCCCGCGAGGAGCAGCAGTTGGCCACCGTCCGGCTGCGAGACGGTTGAGCCCCACGCGAACCCGACCACGGTCTCGCCGTCGGACGCGACGTACGCGAAGCCGCGGCCATCGGCGAGGAACGCCGGGTTCGGGCGGCGCTCGAAGCCGCGGAAGGCGCGAACCGCTGCTTCGAGCGCCGCTCCGTCGTTCGGGCCGAGCCTACGGATCTCCACAGGTGGGAGCTTGCCCCACCCGTGCAGGCCGCGCCAGGCTCGACGCGAGGCGGGCAGGATCAGAGGCCCCGCACCGCTCACCGCCACGGGAGTGCGGCGCGTTCGGCCCAGTAGCGGTCAGGAGGCTGCGCGAGCTCGTTCATCGCCGCGAGCGCATCGTCGGGAAGCATCACGTCCACCGCCGACGCATTGCTCCGGACCTGCTCGACGGTCACGGCGCCCGACAGGACGACATCGGCCCACGGTTGCGCGTGGACGGCCGCGAGCGCGACCTGATCGGGCGTCGTCCCGAGCCGGCCGGCCACACCGCCGAGCGGCCCATCGGTCGCCGCGAGCCGACCATTCGCCATCGCCTCCTTGATCAGGATGCCGCGCCCGTCCGCGTGAGCCTCCGCCAACGCGGGGCCGGCCGACGGCTCCAGGACGTTCCAGGTCGACTGAACGGTCGAGAAGAGCGGTTCGCCGTCGACCCGCTCCCGGAGACCGCGGACGATCGCGCCGGCCTGGTGTGGACCGCTCGTGGAGAACCCGAGGACGAGGCCCCACCCCCGGATCGAACGGAGCTCATCCAGCAGTTCGCGATCGTCGAACACACCGCTCTCGATGGTGGCGGAGTGGATCTGGTAGAGCGACAGGCGATCGCCGAGGAGCCGCCGCGACTCCGCGATCTGCCGTCGGAGCGCGGTGACCGAGAGATCCTTCACCTCGTGGACGTCGGCATCGAGCCTCCATCCGCCCACGTAGGTGTATCCCCACTTCGATCCGACGACGACCTCGGAACGACCCCCGGCGTCGAGCCAAGCACCGAGGAACGCCTCCGCATCGCCGTAGGATCGCGCGACGTCCACGTACCGGATGCCCGCGGCGTACGCCGCATCGAGGACCTCCCGACACCGAGCCTCCATCGCCGCTCGGGTACGTTGGGTTCCGAGGTCGCGATCCCTCCCGACATCCAGGTACACGGGTCGCCCGAGGGCGGCCAGGCCGAGCCCGATCCGCGAGGCCACGAGCCCGGTCGCTCCGAGGGGACGGATCTCCACGTCGGATAGCTTGCCCCATCCGAGAAGGACGGTCAGCCCCGCCGACCGGTCCCTCGACCGATGGATGCGATGCGGTCTACGCGGTCTCCTTGGCGTAGTTGCTCGCGCCGAACCAATCCACGACGACGACCGGCTCGTCGCCGAGGACCCACGCGTCGTGGCCGCTCGGCAGTGACGTCACATCGCCCGGCTCGGCGACGAACTCCGTGCCGTCGTCCATCCGGATCGCGAGCTTCCCCGCGACGTGGTACTGGAAATGGGGTGCCTCGCAGCTCGCCGTCTGCGCGATCGGCCTCACGTCGTTCGACCAGCGCCACCCCGGCTCGAACGCGAGCCGTCCGATCTCGGCGTCGCCCACCTTCAGGATCTCCGCGTGTCCGTTCGGGAACGCTCGGAGCTCGTCCGGCTCCCCGAAGTCCCTGTGCTCGGTCTGCTGCATCTCGACCACTCCTCCCGATCCGTCGACGGGTGTATCCTTACTTACTAGTAGGTCAGAAGTCAACGGTCACGAAGAGGGAAACTGCGCGAGCGATGGGAGCGACCGAGGTGGATACCGCGACCCAGATCCTCGATGTGGCCGAGCGTCTGGTGCAGGAACGTGGCTTCAACGGATTCAGTTACGCGGACGTCGCCAAAGAGCTCGACATCTCGAAGGCAGCGCTCCACTACCACTACCCCGGCAAGGCGGAGCTCGGTGAAGCGCTGATCGAACGCTACGCGGCGCGGTTCGCGGACGCGCTCGTGGCCGTCGACGCCCGCGCGATCGACGCGGCGGAGAAGCTCCGCGCGTACGCACAGCTGTACGCGGAGGTGTTCCGAGACGATCGGATGTGCCTGTGCGGGATGCTCGCGGCCGACTATGCGACCCTTCCCGAGCCGATGCGCGAGCGGGTCGTGCGGTTCTTCGACGACAACGAGGTCTGGTTGACCCACGTGCTCGAAGACGGCCGAGCGGCGCGGACCTTGCGTTTCCAGGGACCCGCTCGGAGCGTCGCGCGGACGCTGGTCGGCGGACTCGAAGGCGCCATGCTGGTCGCGCGGCCCTACAAGGACATCAAACGGTTCCGATCAGCAGCATCGCTGCTGATCGATGGTCTCGCGGTCGAGCGATAGGCGCGGGCGCCGCCCGCCACCGCGGGAAGGATCGAGACGACGTCGCCGTCCGCGACGGCTGTCTCGAGCGAGCCCAGGTAGCGCACGTCCTCGTCGTTAACGTAGACGTTGATGAAGCGGTGCAAACCGCCCCCTTCGGCCAGGACGTTCTTCGTGACGCCGGGATACCGTGACTCGAGATCCTTCAAGACCTCCTCGAGCGTGGCACCTTCGACGGTCACCCTCGCCTCGTCACCGGCGAACTTGCGGAGGATCGTGGGGAGTTTGACGGTCACCGGCATCGCTTCAGCCACTCCTCATCCAGCCCGAGCGGGGACACCGCAGAACTGCTCGTAATCGATCAACTCGGTGATCGTCGGATCCTTGCCGCACACCGGGCAATCGGCGTCCCAACGGATCCTCATCTCTTGGAAGTCCATGGTGAGGGCGTCGTACAGGAGCAACCGGCCCTCGAGCGTCTGGCCCTCTCCGGTGATGATCTTGATCGCCTCGGTCGCTTGGATCGACCCGATCACGCCCGGCAGGACACCGAACACGCCACCCTCGGCGCAGCTCGGGACGGTGCCGGGTGGCGGCGGAGCCGGGAACAGGCACCGGTAGCAGGGCGTCTCCTGACCGGGCATGAACACCGTCGCCTGGCCTTCGAACTGGTAGATCGAACCGTAGAGGAGGGGCTTGCCCGTGAACTGCGTCGCATCGTTCACGAGGTAGCGGACCGGGAAGTTGTCGGTGCCGTCGACGATCACATCGTAGCCCTCGAAGATCTCGAACACGTTCGTCGAGAACAGCAACGTCTCGTGGCCCACGATCTCGATCGTGGGGTTGATCGCACGGAGGTGCTCGACCGCCGAGGCGACCTTCGAGCGGCCGACGTCGGCCGTGGTGTGCAGGATCTGGCGCTGAAGGTTGGTCACATCCACCTGGTCGAAGTCCACGATGCCGAGCTTGCCGATCCCGGCGGCCGCCAGGTACATCGCGACCGGGGAGCCGAGTCCGCCGGCGCCGATCACCAAGACCGAGCTGTCGAGGAGCTTCCGCTGACCCTTGCCGCCGATGTTCGGCAAGATGATGTGGCGCGAGTAGCGTTGCACCTGCTCTTCGGTGAACATCGGCGACGTTGAGGCGCTCATGCGATCGAGAGCTCCTCTTCCGTGATCTCGCCGTCCCGGATCCAGAACGAGCGGGCGATCGGATCGGTCCTGTCGGCGAGCGACACCACGATGTATCGAGCGTCTGGGTAGAACGCGAGCCGCGTGTCCGTCTCGCTCGGGTACGCCTCCGAGTGCGTGTGGGAGTGGTAGATCGACCAGAGGTCCCAGCCGCGCTCGTCCAGCTCGTCGAAGACCTTGAGCTGCTCCTTGCCGTCGAGGCGGTACGTTGCCGGGCTCGCGTCGGCGTTCGTCATCGGGAAGACCTTCACCGGGATGCCCGCCTCCGCCGCGATCAGACCGCAGCATTCGTTCGGGAATTCGCGGAGCGCCTGCTCCACGATCTCTTTGAAGAGGACGCCGTCGAGCTCGGTCACGCTTCGTCTCCGGGAGGTCGGCCGGACAGGCGCAGCCGCCTGTTGCAGGTGCAAATGCTACCAGCGGGGTGGGTTATTCCCGGACCCGTCCGGTCACGGTGATCGACCCCGCTGGACCCGGCACGACCTCGCCGATCTCGGTGAACAGCTCGATGGACGGGCTCCGATCCGAAGCCACCAGCAGTCCTCCACTCGTCTGCGCGTCGGCCAGCACGATCTGTTCGGGCGGCGTGAGCTCGCCCCACTCGGTGGCCTCCTGCAGCCACGCGTGGTTGCGCTTGGTCCCGCCGGCGACGATGTCCCGTCTGGCCAGGTCGAGCACCGTCGGGAGGAGCGGCACCGAGCCCGCGCTCACGATCGCCGCGCACCCGCTCGCTTCCAGCATCTTCCTCAAGTGCCCGAGGAGACCGAACCCGGTGACGTCCGTCCCCGCTCCCACGCCGGCCGAGACCATCGCGGCCGACGCGTCCGCGTTGAGCGCCGTCATCGTGGTCACCGCGAGCCGGGCGACGTCTTCGCCCGTCTGCCCGCGCTTGATCGCCGTCGTGATGAGCCCGGTTCCGATCGGCTTCGAGAGGTACAGATGCATCCCCGGTCGTGCCGTGGAGTTGCGGACGATCGCGTCCGTCTCGAC
>DATAEV010000051.1:0-9316 GCA_036257875.1 Actinomycetota bacterium
GAGCGCGTGGGGCAGCTGCTCGCGGAGGCGGGGTGCGTGCTGGTGTGCGGAGGGCTCGGGGGGGTCATGGATGCCGCCGCCCGCGGCTCCGCCGCGGGCGGCGGCATCTCGATCGGCATCCTTCCGGATAACGACCGCGACTCGGCGTCGCGGTCGTTATCCGTGGCGATCGCGACCGGGTTCGGGGAGGCGCGGAACGTGATCGTCGCGCGGAGCGCAGACGCCGTGATCGCGGTCGGCGGCGAGTTCGGGACGCTTTCGGAGATCGGGCTCGCCCTCAAGATGGGCAAGCCGGTGATCGGGTTGGGGACATGGGAGCTCGGGCGCGACGACCTGGCGAAGGACCCGATCGTCCGAACCGAGACGCCCGACGACGCGATGACCCAACTCCGCCGGCTGCTCCCACAGATGTCGTAGGGCTTCCGGGGTTGACCCGGCTCGTGTCCGGGCGCACCATCGCGTCGTGTTCGACGTTTCCACGTTCTTCATCGTGCTCGCGACGGCATGGTCGGCCGTCGTGATCGAGCTGGTGCTCGAGAGCGCGAGGACGAGGGGGCGGGAGCTGGTGGCGTTCGGCTCGGTCTTGGCCGCGCCGGGCGGAACCGCCGGCGTCTTGATCCTGTGTGCAGTGTCGGCCACCGCTGCGCTCGCCATGGTGACCGCGGTCGCGTATGCCCGCGGACGCCGGCTCGAGCGCCGGATGGCCGCGGAGCTCGACGGGCGCTGGGAGGAGATCTCCGAGCGCAGCGCCAGCGACGCGACCCGCATACGGTTGCTGTCCTGGCGCGTCGCCGAGCTCCAAACCTTGGTCAACCGGCTGGGGGATGACCGTGCGGCGACGCGGAGCGGTCAGCCACGCCTGGTCGTCGTCCCGGACTCGCCGGAGGATGTCGCCAGCGGCCGATAAGGTTCGCCGATCGCTCTCGCGTGATCCGCGAACCGCCACCGTAGGCGGGCGCCTCGTGAATCAGCGGCCGCGGAGCTTGGCGACACCGTTGCGGAGCGCCACCTTCTCGCCGGGCGCGAGGCCGAACGCCAGGAGCGCCGGCACGTACGCGATACCCCCGAGCACCGCCACCGCCACGAGCTGGACGTACCACTTCAGGTCGGCAACGGCCACGTGGACACCCACCATCACGATCGCGCACACGGCCGCGGGAACGACGAGCCGGGCGTACGTCCGGTCCCACGGGAAGATCCCGACGAACCGCCGCACCAGCGCGAGTCGGAGGAAGTTCGACGCCGCGATCGTGATCGCCTGCGCGGCCGCTGCACCCTCGATCCCGAACCGGGGGACCAGCAACCACGCGAGCGTCAGGTCGAGGGCCGCGGACACCGAGTAGACGACCAGGTCCCAGCCCGTTCGTCCCGCCATGATCAGGACGAACCCCGCGGCCCCGACGCTCACGTTGATCGCCTGGCCGATCACCAGGATCCGGAGCGCGCCGCTCCCGGTCGCGAACTTACCGCCGCCGAACACCTGCAGGATCGCCTGCGGCACGATCAACATCAGCAGCAGCAACGGGATCGTGCCGGCAACGGTCCAGCGCGTGATGGCCTTGAACAAGGCGTCGAGCCGCTCGCGTTCGCCGCGGGCGTGCAGGTCCGCGACGAACGGCGAGAAGACGTAGGAGACGGCGGTCAGGAACAGCACCATCGCGAGCGCGACGCGCACGCATGCCGAGTAGACGCCCACCTCTTCGGCCGTGACGTACCCGGCGCCGATGAAGTGCGACGCGACGAAGTAATCGATCCAGAACAGACCCTGCGAGAGGAGGGCGGCGGGCGCGCGTGGTGCGCCGTAGCGAACCAGCGCGCCCGCCGCCCCGGGCTCGAGCTCCTCGCGCGCCTCTCCGCCGCTGATCGAGCTCCACAGGAATCGCGCCGCCACCGCCGAGAGGCACCACGATCCCGCGTAGGCCCACACCGCCATCGCCTCGGTCTTGTCGATCTGCCAGAAGACGAGCATCAGGACGATCCAGAGGAGCGGCTGGGCCATCCACTGCACGTAGAGCGTGTGGCGCATCACCTTGAGGCCGCGGCTGCCCGCGACCCAGACGTAGGTGAGCGCGACGAAGGGGATCGCAACGGCGGCCGCGCGGAGCGCGGCCGCCGTCGTCCCCGCGGTCTGCGCGTCCCCCAGCGCCCGCCCGACCGGGCCGGCGACCAGGTACACCACGATCCCGACGGCGATCGAGATCGCCGCCGCGATCTGGATCGCCTTGCCAACCAGCGGCCGGATCCGGCCCGGATGGCCGGCCCCGACGTCGATCGCCACGTACCGCACCGCGGCCATATCCATCCCGAACCGGGTCCCGGCCGCGACGATGAACGCGAACTGCGTGCCGATCGTCACGATGGCGAGCGCGACCGCGCCGGCCCCACCGCCGCCGAACGCCCGCGCGATCAGGATGTTCGCCGCGAACGTGCCGACCACGAACACGGCCAGGCCGACGATGTTCTGCGCCGTCCCCGCCGCGATGACGCGGTAGTCCTTCCCGCTCGTCCCCGAGAAGACCCCGGGAGGGCGCGCAGCCGCCTCGAGCTGGCCCTCTTCCTCCATGTCCACGGGCGGGAAGTATCCCAGGGGCTCTCAGGCGGGTGACGAGCGTCACCGAACCGCCCCTCCCCCTCGTCCGTAACCCCAGATGAAGAACCGAAAGGAGTTCCGATGACGCGCATCATGCTCCTCCTGGCCGCGGCCGCCATGGTGTTGGCCGCCTGTTCCAACAGCACGACGTCGACCCCTCCCGCCGGCGGCGGCACGTCCTCCTCGGGTGCGGCCGGCGGGACCTCGACCGTCCAGGTCGCGAACTCCCCCCAGTACGGCTCGATCCTGGTGGATTCGCAGGGCAAGACGCTCTACCTCTTCGAACAGGACACGAGTAAGACGAGCGCCTGCACCGGTCCGTGCGTCGCGCTCTGGCCGGCGCTCACGGCCACCGGGGCGCCGAGCGCCGGCGCCGGCCTGAACGCGAGCCTCCTCGGGACCGCCACGCAGGCCGACGGATCCAGCCAGGTGACCTACAACGGCCACCTCCTGTACCTGTTCTCCGGCGATGCGAACTCCGGCGACGTCACGGGTGAAGGCGTCGAAGGCTTCTTCGTCGTCTCCTCGGCAGGCGACAAGGTCGCCTCGGCGATGGCGACGAGCAGCAGCAGCGCGTACAAGTATTGATCTCGCAGGTCGCGTGCACGTTGCGCCAAGAAGTGTGACAAGAAGGTCCGTTCCGCTTGACGCTCGTACCGGACGACCGTAGGGTTCCGACTGTCCTCATCGGATGGAACCGGGGACGGGGGAAGGCAAGGGACGCTAGCCGATACCCCGGGGTCCCGGACTGGCCGCAAGGTTAGTTCGTCCGGAACGATCCGATGGGGGCACTTTTTTATGCCCGATCTACCTTTCCTGTCGCTGGACTTCCTGTACACGCCGAGCCACGACGTCGCGGCGGACCTCGCCGTCTTCGAAGACGTCCTCGGGGCCCGCGTTCGCTTCGCGATCGACGGGATGGGCACGCGCGTGGCAGCCGTCGAGCTCACCGAAGGCGCCCCGCTCATCCTGCTGACGGATCACCTCGAGGGCGAACGGGCGATCGCCGTGTTCCGCGTCGACGATCTCCCGGCAACGATGGCCGATCTGCGATCACGCGGATGGAGCCCCGTCCACACGTTCGAGATCCCGCACGGCCCTTGCTGCTCCTTCACAACGTCCGGAGGCCACCGGATCGCGCTGTATCAGCTGACGAGACCCGAGGTCGCCGAGCACTTCGAGGGACGCCGCGACTTCTGATGACGAGCCTCACCCCTCGGAGCCTGCGGAGCGCGGCGCGGCAACTGGCAGACACCGACCCGGTGCTCGGTGCGTCGGTCGAACGGTTCGGACCACCGCCCTTGTGGGCGCGGGACCCGAGCTACGCGACGCTCGTCCACTTGATCTTGGAGCAGCAGGTGTCGCTTGCTTCGGCGCAGGCAGCGAACGACCGATTGGTCGAGGCGATCGGCGTACCGACGCCGGCAGGATTCCTGACGCTCGACGACGTGAAGCTCAGAGCGATCGGCTTCAGCCGGCAGAAGGCAGGCTACGCGCGCGACCTCGCCACCGCGCTCCTCGATGGCTTCGACCTGGATGCGCTCTCAGGCCTCTCGGACGACGCCGTTCGGGCTCAGCTCGTCCAACTGCGCGGCATCGGGCGATGGACCGCCGACGTCTACCTGACGATGTGTTTGCTCCGTCCGGATGTCTGGCCGCACGGCGATCAGGCGCTCGCGACCGCCGCCATGGAGGTCGCGGATCTGTCGCAGCGACCGACGTTCACACAACTCGGGGAGATGGCGGAACGGTGGTGGCCTTACCGCGCCGTCGCGGCGCGCATCCTGTGGCACCACTACCTCCGGGTCCGCGGCCTCCCGGTCGACTGAAACACGCAGAGCAGCGGGCGCTCCACCGAGCTTGTTCCAGGAACAGCTCGTCTCGTCGTCGTGGTGCCACGGGAACTCGCTCTCGGATCGCGCAAGCCGTACCACGGCATCGTTCGCCTCCACGACGTCGCCCGGCTGCCATGGCTCGGCGACGAACGATTGACCGCATCCGCGAACATGCCGTAGAAGGACTGGATGCAAAGAAGGCGTTGGATCCCCGCCCGCGATGACTCGATCCGCTTGCCGGACGGTCGGGCACTCGCATATGCCGAGTGGGGCGACCTCGGCGGGCGGCCGGTCTTCTACCTCCACGGCATGCCTGGATCGCGGCTGTTCATCCCTGATCGAGATGCCGCCGCGGACGAGCATGCCCGAGTGATCGCGGCCGATCGTCCGGGCATGGGTGGATCCGACCCGCAACCGGGCCACGTCGTCGCCGACTGGCCGTCAGACGTCAACGCGCTCGCCGACGCACTCGGCCTCGAGCGGTTCGGCGTGATCGGATGGTCGGCCGGGACCCCGTACGCGTTCGCGTGTGCTGCGCTGATCCCGGAGCGACTCACGGCCGCCTCCGCCACGACCAGCGCCGCTGCGATGCGATACCTGATCGCCGACGATCCGGCGCTTCGCGACTCGCTGCTCGACGACGACGATCGAGCGATCTTCGAGGCGCTGCCGCAGGGTCGCGATGCCGCCGAGGAGCTCGCGACGACGCTCGCCGCCGGGTTCGTGGAATGGCTCACCGAACACCCGGAGCAACTCGTCGACAGCGAGGGCGACCCGGGCGACGAAGCGTTCCTCGAGGATCCCGCCGAGCGGGAGAGCTTCGTCGACTCGATCCGCGAGGCCGTGCGTCAGGGGGCCGCGGCGTTCGCGCCACAGTATGTCGCCCAGATCGCGCCGTGGGGCTTCCGGCTCGAGGACATCACGATCCCGGTCCACGTCTACGCCGGCGCGAACGACCGGATCACGCCGCCCGACCGGATGCGCCTGGTCGCCGAGAAGATCCCGCAGGTCGAGTTCACGGTTTGGCCGGACGTCGGACACGCCGGCATCGCGAAGTACTTCCGCGACGTCCTGCGCGAGCTCTGACCTTGGCTCGAGCGTTCAGGCGGTTCGATCCCGACGCGGCCAAGGTGGCACAGACTTCGTCAATGGAAGGGACAGGTGCGAGGCCAACACCTTCGCGTCGGTCTCGGTGCCTTCGAGCGGGATCAAGGCCAAGATCCGCGCGAGCTCCGCGCGATAGCCGAACTCGTGGTCGATCACCTTCCCAGCCACCGCGATCTTTCCGAAGATGACGTTGACCTCGTTGGGTTCCTCAACGCGTCCAAAGACTTCATCGCGTAGAACCCGCAGGAGAATGTCTCGCCAGGTACCCGATGCGGATCGCAGTCGAAGCAAGGCGAGCTCCGTAGCCCCAGCGCGACCTGCTGACGGCAAGGACAGCGACCGCCGATCTTCTGCGGGACACAGGAGGACCGCCAACACGTTGCGGAGACCCACCCGGACTCCGCTCCGGTCCATCCGGCTTCGCCGAACGTCTCGGCGATGTCGACCGTCGGAAGTGACACCAGCGGCGCCCAGCGCAGCGGGACGAGAGGCGTCGCGCGATCGATGAGAAGCACCAAGCCCGATAACCGATCAGCGGCGGACCGCCGCTCTTGCGAGGCAGCAACGAGGACGCCCATCTGATCGGCATCGGGGGATGATAGGTGTTCGGCGCGCGCGTCCGAGGACGGGTTTACACGACGGCGTCGCGGCGAGCAGCCTCGGTTAGAGCGCCACAACGACTTCGCCCAGCGAACGGCGAACCTCTGTGGATCCCGCTACGCGGCAGGAGGCAGCCCGTCTATCCACGGCGGGATCACCGCCAGCGGCAGCCCCAGTCGGAGCGCTAGCTCCGCCGCGGATCGTCGGTCCCCCGCGATCGAGATCAGCTCAGTGATCCGGGCGCGCTCCGCACGGTAGCCCAAGTTGTGCTCGATCACCTTGCCCGCCAGCTCGACCCGACCGAGGACGACACCAGGCGCTGAAAAACCCAGCATGCTGCTGAGTTCCTTCATCGCGTAGAAGCCGCAGGAGCAGCCCTCACCAGGGACCGTATGAGGGCCCTCAGGGAACGACTCGGATGGTAAGCCGAGCTTCGAATAGATGTGTTGCAGGCGCTCCCTCATCGAGTCGGTCACCGGCTCTGGTGTCTCGAAAGAGCAGGTGGCGGAAACCCAGTGACGGTTCGCCCCGTCCCAAGGTGACGTCGTCGCCGCCGGATCCCGATGGCCGATCGGGAGGAGCGAAGCCCCGGCGACGTGCCAAGCCCGGTAGCCGACCAGCGGCTCGATCGAGTCGGGGACCTGATCCGGCCTATCCGGGATCACGGGGCCGGCTCGAGCTCGCGCCTCGCGTCCGGCAACATGTCCGGCGCCGGCTCCAGCAGAGCCGGGATCTCGGTTGGGGGAGGCTCCTCGATCGGCTCGATAAAGATGGTCCGGAGCTGTTCACCGATGTTCATGGCTCTTCCCTCCTGGCGGGCGAGGGTCGTCCGTGTCCCCCAAACTACCTACACGGAACGGGCCTCGTCAACCGAAATGGAGGGCCCTACTCGATGTAGCCGAGACCCCGGAGGTGCTCCTCCATCTCGTCGGCCTCGTTGTCGCTAACGGCGGACTCGTTGGCGTCCATCCCGGGGATCCCGCCCGAGGAGGCTTCGCGCGACACCAGTTGGGCGTCAGCGCCGAGGAGCTCGTGCAGCACCCGGCCCGTCGGCTCCACCGCTGTGGGCGCGCCGAGCGCTGCCACCAGCGTCGGCGCCATATCGATCAAGGCCGGCGGCGACTCGAACGGCTTCACGTTCGGACCGACCGCCACGATCGTGCCTTCGATCCGGTGATCGCCACTCACCCAGTCGGCGTCCTCGAGCGCGGTCTTCGAGTGCGTCAGCGAGTAGCCCTCGTTCGGCACCATCAGGATGTCGGGCGCCGTGTCCGCGAACCGACCCTTGAAGATCTCCTCGCGCTTGAAGATCTCCTTGACGGGCGTCTTGCCGGTCTTCGGGTCGACGAACGAGCCGAGCCGGTCCAGGAGCTCGTCGCGAACCTTGTCGTAGTCGCCGGGGTCGACGATGCCGTCGATCTCGCGCCCGGCGAGGTTGATCGACACGCCTTCGCCGGTTGAGCGGATCGTCGTGTAGGCCCTCGTCTTCGACCAGTTCACCGACTGCGGCAGGGCGACCTTCCCGTGCAGCCCGAGCGTGTCGTAGACCTTGCGCGCGACCTTCCGCATGGGGCCCCACTGCATCGGACCGAACACGTGGCTCGACGCAGAGAAGTCCAGGTAGCCGAACTCCTTCAGCAGGCGGTCCATGTTCACCGTGCGCGTGCACGACTGGAAACCATGGTCCGAGATGAACAGGATCAGGTCATCGGGACGGGCGCGGGAGACGAAGGAGCCGAGCGCCTCGTCGGCCTGGCGGAAGATGTCGGCGGTCTTGCGGCCGATCCGGGTGTCCTTGTTCGCCGCGTAGTCAGGGTGGTCGGGCGCGACGTAGTTCGACAGCGCGTGCTGCGTCCGGTCGATCGAGACCCAGACGCTCGCCATCAGATCCCACTCGGTGTTGTCCATCAGGTGTTCGGAGACCTTGATCCGCTTCGCCGTGACCTCGTAGGCCTCGTCGAGGTAGGCGTCGGGCTTGTTCCGGTAGGTGGTCCAGCTCATCCCGTTGATCGGCCATTCCAGGCGAGCCTTCACCAGGTCGGCGGTCAGGTCGTCGGGAACGGTGAACGCGCGGTGCTTCGGCAGGACCCCGCCGGCGATCAGCGTCCCGTTGATCTTCGGCGGCGGGAAGGTGAGCGGCACGTCCAGCATCAGCACGCGCTTGTCCGCGGCCGTGAGGTCGTCCAGGAACGTGCGCGTCTTGATCGACTTGTAGGTGACCGGGTACTGCTTGTGCGTGCCCGGGACGGTCTCGAGGATGTCGTAGACGCCGTGATCGACCGGATCGACGCCGGTCAGGAAGCTCGGCCACGCGGACCAGCTGTGGGTCGGGATCGTGGAGCGGAGGACGTCGCGCTGCCCTCGGTCGAGGAGCGCCTGGAGGTTGGGGAGCGCGCCCTGCTCGAGCAGGGGGTCGAGGATGCGCCAATCGGCGCCGTCCCACGCGATCAAGATCACTCGTGACATGCGGTTATCAGCCTCTCACCAGCGGATTTGGACGGCGGGAGTGTACCGGAGGAAATGGTCGTTCCAGCTAGCGCGGTTGTGGGGCGTCTCGCTGATGCATCACTAGCCTGTGTACACCATTCACGTGATGGATACCGAAGAAGACCGGGACGCCTGAGAAGATCCGAGTACCGGGCGAGGCAACCTCATCATCAAACCTCTCGATACGCGCCCACGAGGAGCTCCCGTTCTCGCTCGTCTCTACTTGACTCGCAGCGCCCGTGTCTCGGAGCTCAAGGAATCTTCCGCGTGAAGTAAAGGGATCGTCTCCCTCACGCGTTATACATCGATGGTGCAGAGGGACGGCGTGAGCGAGAGCTTCGAGCGCTTCTTCGCCGCAACTAGGGATCACGTGTATCGATCACTCTTGGTCATCACCCGTGATCAAGCGCTCGCCGACGACGGGGTGGGCCGAAGCCTACGCACGTGCATTCGAACGGTGGCCAGACGTCGCGAACCATCCAGCGCCCAAGGCGTGGGTCGCGCGAACGGCTCTGAACTACGTCCGTTCGGATCGGCGCCGGGCCCGACGGATCATCTTCGGCATGCCGGACGTCCCGGCCCCGGAGCGCGACCTTCCCGATCCGCAGCTCGTTGCCCTCGTCCTGCGACTGCCGAGACGGCAGCGAGAGGTCATCGCCCTTCGGATCCTCTTGGACCTCAGCACGGAGCGGACCGC
>DATAEV010000059.1:0-15467 GCA_036257875.1 Actinomycetota bacterium
CACCGATCAGGCGTAGCGAGCGAAGAAGTCGAGGATCAGCTGCATGTGGTGCACCCGTTCTTCGACCGCGTTCGCGTGATGGCCCTCCGGATACAGCTGCAGGTCGACGTCGACGCCCCGGGCACGAACGGCATCGACCCACGGCAGGATGCCTTCCAGCGGGCAGCGCGGATCGTTCTCCCCGGCGATCACCAACACGGGAGCGGTGACGGCGGCGGCGTAGGTCATCGGGTCGCTCCGACGGTACGCGTCGGGGACCTGCTCCGGCGAGCCGCCGTACACGGCGTCGTCCCAGGCTTGGAGCTCGGGGGCGCAGGCGTGATGCGCCGCGACGAAGTCGCCGGCAGGGATGCCCGCGAAGATCGCGCGCCACCGATCGGGATGGACGCCGGCGTTGAAGCACGCCAGGCAGCCGCCCCATGACCAGCCGCTCCAGTACACCCGCCGAGGATCGACGACGCCCTCGCGTTCCAAGGCATCGAGGCCCGCGATGATGTCTTCCGTCTCCGTGAAGCAGACGGCGCCGATCAGTGCGCGGCGGAACGCCACGCCGTATCCCGTGGAGCCGCGGTAGTTGACCAGAGCGACCGCGTACCCGGCGTCGACGAACGCTTGGGTCTCGGGGTCGAAGCGATCGCGTTCGTGCCACTCGGGACCGCCGTGCACCGACATCACGATGGGGAACGGCCCGGGACCCGGCGGCGTCACCACGAACGCGTGGATCGTGTCGCCGCTGGGGTTGGAGAAGGAGAACGATCGGTACGCTCGACCGGGGGGTGGCGGTTCCGCGGGGGCCTCGAGCACCTCACGGCCTTCCTGATCGATCACCCGCGGGGCACGGGTCGCGTCGCTCGCCAGGAGCCACACGGAGCCGTCGGGGCGGATGGCGGCGCCTCCGTCGCTCTCGATGTCCCCGTGCGGGTCGGCGATCAGGGCGGTCGCCCCCGTCGACAGGTCCAACCGGTAGAGCTGGGTCCTGCCTTCGTGCTCGTGACGGACCAGGAGCGCGGAGGCGTCCGGCCACCACTGGATCGGGAAGACGGCGCCCGGGAGGTCGACCGCGAGGTCGGTCCGTGCTCCGGTCTCGACGTCCCAGATGGCCGGTCGCTCGAACGGCCCCAGCTCGCTCGTGAACGCCAGGCGATGATCTCCGGGCACCGGGGACCACGCGTCGGGCTCGAGGTTCGCGCCCGCGTCGACGAGGTCGCCCCGGCCCGCTCCGGTGTCCGCATCCAGGACACGAAGCGCGAGATGCAGGATGTCGCCGCGTTCGGCGTGCTGGACGCACAGGAGCGACCCGTCCGCCGAGAGCCCTCCGGTCTCCGGATAGGCCCGACCCAGCCCGCTCGGGAACGACGTGGCCCACAGCATGCGAGGGTCCTGCCCGTCGTCGTCGACGTAGACCCGATAGTCGCCCTCGACCTCAACACCGATCGCGGTCCGGCTCGGGTGGAACCCGAGGCCGGTGAGCCACCCCTCGGGGAGATCCGGCAGGATCGGTGCAGGGACGCCGCCGGCCGGCGCCCCGACCAGCCGGCCCCGCTCGTCGCCGGTCACATCGCTCCACCAGGCGAAACGGCCGTCGGGCAGCGCCCAGACCCCTTGGTCCACCCCGATCGGTTCCCGGCTCAGTTGCTCCCACGCTCCCGTCCGGAGATCGTGGGTCCACACCTGCGCGACGCCGCCGAGCGTGGTGACCATGGCCAGCAGACTCGGGTCTGCCGTCGACCACGCGGGGAAGCCCAGCTCAGGAGCGGTGAAGCGGCGCACCCACGCCCGTTCCTCGCTCATCGGGGACGAAGCCTACCGTCGGCGTCGCGTTGCCAGTTCTCGGCTCCGGGAGCTACCATCCCTTAGCACTCACACCTGTCGAGTGCTAGCAGTCGGCAGGTCGTCTGAGAACCGAACGAAGGAGGCAACGGATGGCAGCGAAGCTCATCAGCTTCGACGAGGAAGCCCGTCGGGCCCTCGAGCGCGGGATGGACCAGCTCGCGAACGTGGTCAAGATCACCCTCGGCCCGAAGGGTCGCAACGTCGTGCTCGAGAAGAAGTGGGGCGCGCCCACGATCACGAACGACGGTGTCTCGATCGCCAAGGAGATCGAGCTCGACGACCCGATGGAGAAGATCGGGGCCGAGCTGGTCAAGGAGGTCGCCAAGAAGACGGACGATGTCGCCGGCGACGGCACGACCACGGCGACCGTGCTCGCCCAGGCGATCGTGAAGGAAGGCCTCCGCAACGTCGCGGCCGGCGCGAACCCGATGTCGCTCAAGCGCGGGATCGAGCGTGCCGTCGAGCTCGCGGTCGAGCGGATCAAGACGGTCGCGAAGGACGTCGACTCGAAGGACGAGATCGCCAACGTCGGCGCGATCAGCGCGGCCGACCCGGAGATCGGCGAGAAGATCGCCGAGGCCGTGGACAAGGTCGGCAAGGACGGCGTGATCACCGTCGAGGAGTCCAACACCTTCGGGATGGAGCTCGAGTTCACCGAGGGGATGCGCTTCGACAAGGGCTACATCTCGCCCTACTTCGTCACCGACGCCGAGCGTATGGAAGCCGTGATGGAGGACCCGTACATCCTGATCGCCAACCAGAAGATCGCGGCGGTGAAGGACCTCCTGCCCCTGCTCGAGAAGGTCATGCAGGCCGGCAAGCCGCTCGTCGTGATCGCCGAGGACGTCGAGGGCGAGGCGCTCGCGACGCTCGTCGTCAACCGGATCCGCGGCACGTTCCCGAGCGCGGCCGTCAAGGCCCCGGGCTTCGGGGACCGGCGCAAGGCCATGCTGCAGGACATCGCGATCCTCACGGGCGGACAGGTGATCTCCGAGGAGGTCGGCCTCAAGTTGGAGAACACCACGATGGATCTGCTCGGGTCGGCCCGGAAGGTCGTCGTCACCAAGGACGACACGACGATCGTCGAGGGTGGCGGCAAGGATGAGGACATCCAGGGCCGGATCAACCAGATCAAGGCCGAGATCGAGAAGACGGACTCGGACTACGACCGCGAGAAGCTCCAGGAGCGCCTGGCGAAGCTCTCGGGCGGCGTCGCCGTCATCAAGGTCGGCGCGGCCACCGAGGTCGAGCTGAAGGAGAAGAAGCACCGGATCGAGGATGCGGTCCAGTCGACGAAGGCGGCCGTCGAAGAGGGGATCGTTCCCGGCGGCGGCGTCGCGTTGCTCAACGCACAGACCGGGCTCGACAAGGTGGATCTGGAGGGCGACGAGTTGACGGGTGCCGCGATCGTGCGGCGCGCGCTCGAGGAGCCGCTCAAGCAGATCGCTCACAATGCCGGCCTCGAGGGTGGGGTCGTCGTCGAGAAGGTGCGTTCGCTCCCCGAGGGCCAAGGGCTCAACGCGGCCACCGGCGAGTACGGCGACATGATCAAGTTCGGCGTCGTCGACCCGGCGAAGGTCACGCGCTCGGCGCTGCAGAACGCGGCCTCGATCGCGGCCCTGTTCCTCACGACCGAGGCCATCGTGGCCGAGAAGCCGGAGAAGGAGAAGGCGCCGGCGGGCGGTATGCCCGGCGGCGGCGACATGGACTTCTGATCCGGCCCGACGTGGTGGGAGGGGCCCGGGCGCGGATGCGCCCGGGCCCCTCTCGTTTCCGTCACGGAACCGCAACATCCCGTCTCGAACCATCCGGGCCGGGGAACCGAAAGAAGGGGTGGAGCCCCTCTCTCCGAGCGAAGGCCCCGGGCGAACGCCCGGGGCCTTCGTGATCTCCGGCCCGTATGCTCCGCCCCCGTGGAGCAGATCGAGATCGCGATCCGGTGGCGCGACGTGGACAACTACGGCCACGTCAACAACGCCGTCTACCTCACCTACCTCGAGGAATGTCGCGACCGGTGGGTCCGCCGGACCCTCGGCGACGACGTCGGGTTCGTGATCGTTCGTGTCGGGATCGACTTCCGGCGGGAGCTCTCGCTCGAGGACGGGTCGGTCACGGTCGCGTGCCGGGGTACCGGGTACGGAACGTCGTCGATCCGGACGGCGGAGACGATCCGGGCGAAGGCCGGGTGGATCGCCGCCGAGTCGGAGTCCGTGATCGTCGCCCACGACGCCGCCAGCCGGAAATCACGCGCGATCACGGATCGCGAGCGCTCGGCGTTGGATGGGGCGATCGAGCCCGACCGGGCGGGGGTCAGCCCGGAAGGATCTGCCGGCCGAACTTGAAGTGCTGGCGGTACCAGCCGTTGCCGACCCACATGATCGTGACCCCGGCGGGCGAGCTGCTCGAATCCAGCGAGAACCCGCTGCCGATGTAGGTATCGACGTGATCGACCGTGCCGTCTCCGTCACCGTCGTAGAACATCAGGTCCCCCGGTCGGAGGTCGCGGAAGGCGATGCGTTTCTTCGTCATCGTCGCCATGTCGGCGGAGGTCCGTTGCGCCAGGCTCCACCCTGCGTACGGCCGCGGTGGGGCCACCTTCCAGCTGCTGTTGTCGTCGGCACGGAGGAGCCACCAGGCGAACCCGGAGCAGTCGAACCCGGAGCGGGGTTGGCCGCCGAGCGCCGCCGGCTCCGGCGTGGACAGACCCCATTCGCCGCCCCAGACGTAGGGGTAGCCGACGTAGCGGACCCCCCACTGGACGACGCTGAGCATCCGTGGTCCGAGGTTCGGCAGCTCGACGTTCGCGTACTGAGCCAGGAGGTCGCCGACGCTCCAGGACGGTTGCGTCGTCGCGCGCCAGAGCGAATACGCGACCTGGGTCCTCGGCATCAGGTCGGTGGGGCCGACGTCCATCCCTTCGGAGCCGGTCGGCGCGTTGTAGCGCAGGTCCAAGCGCATGCCCAGGAGTGTCGTGCCGAAGCTCATCGGGACGTGGAAGGTGGCACCCGACCGGGTGTGGATGTGGTTGAGCGCGATCGCGGCGCGCTTCAGACCGAGGGCAAGCACGAGCGCCCGGTGGAGCATGCTCATCGTGACCGGGTCATCGGGCGCGAACGATCCGTCGGCCTGCCGACCAAGCCATCCGTGTTCGACGGCGACGGCGGCGTAGCGGTACCAGCCGCTCGACGCGTCGAGGTCGGGGAACACGATCGAAGGATCGGGCGCCTGGTCGGGCGCGAACGCCCGCACGACCGAGCGCGCGAGGTACTTCCGGGTCTCGATCGCGTGTGGGCGGAACGGGTACGTGCCGTCAGCGTTGGGGGCGAAGTCACGCATCCAGTCGTTGGTCGCGGCGACGAACCGGATGCCTTCCCTCGCCCACCCATCCGACGCCGTCAGATCCGAGAAACGGATCTGAGGCACGGCCGTCGAGCTCATGGCTCGACGAGCCGACGTTGGGTAGACAACCGGGAGCTGGGGGATCCCTGATCCTGCCTCCCCCGCGGCCCGGTCCCAACGAGTGACCCTCAGTTGCTCGCCGACGGACGCGGTCGCCTGTGTTGATGCTGCCAGCGTCAATGAGGCGATGCTCGCCACGACGGCAACGATCGCGGAGGGCATGCGCGAACGGCGTCGGAACCAGACCCCCGGACCCATACTCCGGTCCTCGGCATCCGGGATGCAGGTCTTTACCGGAGCGGTGGGAACAGCACGATCCAACGACCGCGCTTACGCCGAGCTCAGTCCTTCGGGCCTTCCTTGCGGACCTCTTGGACCTGCTTGAGGGCCTCGCGAAGGTCCGCCAGCCACTCCTCCTGGCGCTCCGACACCAGGCGGACACACCATGCGAGCGCGTGGCTCCGGGAGCGGGCGACGCCGGCGTCGACCAGCGTGTCCAACACTTCCCGCTCCGGCATCCGCAGGCGCGTCATCGCGGGGATCGCCAGGGTCGTGAAGAGCTGGCGCTGGTCTGCGCACTTTGCCCCCCAGCTGATCTTGCGGCCGAACCGGCGCTCAGCCTCGTCCGCGATCCGCATCCGCTGGGTGCGCGTGTCCTCGCGGAACCCGGAGATCCGTGCCTCGGCGGCCGCGGTCCGCGTCTCCGGCCCCGCGTCCTGCGGGAGCTCGGGCTCGGCCAGGGTGCCGACGACGAGGATCTCGTCACGGTCGAACGAAACGTCGATCGGCCCGACGAACCACTCCGCGGGGAGCCGTCCGGCGAACCATCCTTCGAGGTGCTCGTGGAAGTCGCTCTTCTCTGTCATGTGATGAGATTACATCATTACATCGATACGTCAAGGAGATGACCGCCGGGGGGCGTGGGTGTAGCTTCCGCCCGTGCGCGTGGTCCGCTGGTTGATGCCTGGACGTGCCGCCCGCACCCGCCGCCGTCCGTCCGCCCCGTCCGGGCCGCACCTGCTCGTCAACACGAAGCCCCTCACCGGGATACCAGCGATCCGCAACTTCTTCCGCACCACCCAGACGCCCGTCTATTTCGTGAGCGCGACCGCGTTCAACCTGCTAGGGATCGATCGGTGGGTTCGCACGTTCAAGTTCATCAACTACTACGACTCCTTCGACGGGTGGCATCCCAACGTGTTCGTCCCGCGCGAGCAGTCGCCGCGCGCGTTCGGGTCGATCGAGGAGATCGTGAATTACCTCCTGGGGCACAAGGAGGTGGCGGATCTGGTCTCGGCCCACGGCCCCGGCAAGGCGGCGTTCCTGATGTTCGACGGCGAGACGGAACAGCTCGCCGACGAACTCCGCCTCGACGTCGTGTTCCCGCCCGCCTCGCTCCGCCATCGGCTGGATTCCAAGATCGAGACCACGCGGCTCGGTGACGAGGCTGGGGTGCCGAGCGTCCCCAACACGATGGGCACCGCGACGAAGTACCCGGAGCTCGTCTCGCTGGCGAGGTCGGGTGGGCTCGGGGACGACCTCGTGGTGCAGACGCCGTACGGAGACTCGGGCCAAACGACGTTCTTCATCGCCGACGGCCGGGATTGGGATCGCCATGAACGGAAGGTGGCCGGCGAACAGCTCAAGGTGATGAAGCGGATCGAGCCGAGGGAGCTGGCGATCGAGGGCGTGATCACCCGCCACGGCACGCTGGTCGGTCCCCTCATGGCGGAGCTGGTCGGCTTCGAGGAGCTCACGCCCTACGACGGCGGCTGGTGCGGCGACGACGTCTCGCCGGATCTCCTCACGGAGGAGCAGCGACGCGTCGCGCGCGAACGGACGATCGCGATGGGCGAACGGCTTCGACGGGAGGGCTACCGCGGGTATTTCGAGCTGGACTTCCTCTTGGATGCCGGAACGGGGGAACTCTGGCTCGGGGAGCTGAACCCCCGGGTGACCGGTGCGTCGAGCATCACGAACGTGACGGCCGTCGCCTACGGCGACATGCCGCTGTTCCTGTTCCACCTGCTGGAGTTCATGGACGTCGACTACGAGATCGACGTCGACGAGCTGAACGAACGGTGGGCGCAGGTCCAGAACCTGGACGAGTGGACCCAGTTCATCCTGAAGCAGACCGAAGACGTGACCGAACGGATCACGAGGGCGCCGGCGTCTGGCATCTGGACGATGCCCGACGCGGGCGCGCTCCGCTTCGACCGGCGCGTCACCGATTGGCACACGGTCGCCGACGAGGCGGAAGCCTTCTACCTGCGGATCGCCGGAGCCAGCCAGTACCGCTACCCGGGAGCGGACCTAGGCATCCTCGTGACCCGAGGACGGTTCATGAACGACGAGCACGAGCTGCTCGATCGCACCAGGGGTTGGATCTCCGGGATCAAGGCGCAGTACGCCAGCGTGCCGCTCGATCACGACGACCCGTTGCCGCACGAGCCCGAGCCGTTCGGATTCAAGCTCCTCTGAAGGCGCTCGGCAGCGCTCGACGCTCGCGCGTCCTCCTGCGAGCATCTGCGCGGCCATGCGCATGCTCCCGTTCACGTTCCGCTCCATCGAAGAGCTCGAGCTCGGAGAGCGCTGGCGCGCCGTCTTCGAGGAGCGGTGGCCGCACTACCGGGAGTGGTTCCTCCGCGAAGGTGAGGAGGCTCGCCCCTCATACGCGACGAGCGCGCGGATGCTCCGCGCGCACATGCCGGAGCTGGTGCCGGCGTACGAACGGGTGGTGGAGCTGGCAGGGGGCGGCGACCTGGCGGCGCGCATGCTCTCCCTCTATCAGCCGCCTCCGTTCCTCGCGGCCTGTTCGCAGGGCGCCTGGACGCGGGACGGGGGCCCGCTGCTCGCTCGCAACTACGACTACGCGCCGTCGCGGTTCGAAGGCTTGGTGTGGTCGACGCGTTTGCTGGGTCGCCGCGTGATCGGCATGAGCGACTGCCTCTGGGGCCTCCTGGATGGGATGAACGACGCGGGGCTCGCCGTCTCGCTGACGTTCGGTGGACGGCAGGTCCTGGGCGACGGCTTCGGGATCCCGATCGTGACGCGGTACGTCTTGGAGACCTGCGCGACGGTCGAGGAGGCCCGGGTGACGCTGGCGCGACTCCCGTATTCGCTCAGCCACAACCTCACGCTGGTCGACCGGAGCGGGCGGGTCCTCACCGCGTACCTCGCACCCGACCGTGAGCCGATCTTCCGGGACTTCCCGGCGGCCACCAATCACCAGGGGATCGTCGAATGGCCCGAGCAAGCTCGCGCGACCCGCACGATCGAACGCGAGCAAGCGATCGTTCGTTCGTTGGGGGATCCCGCGATGGACGCCGCCGCGTTCGCCGAGAGCTTCCTGCGACCTCCGCTCTTCTCAACATCGTACGCCCAGGGCTTCGGGACGCTCTACACAGCGGTCTATCGCGTGGGCGAAGGGGTCGTCGAGTACCGCTGGCCCACCTTCACCTGGCGGCTGAGCTTCGATGCATTCCACGAGGCCGAGCACGTCGAGGTGCTTTCGGAGCCGACCTTCGTCGGCTCGATAGGCTGACCCCGGAGGCGAGGTGCGATGCGATCCGAGACGATCAGCGTCAACACGCGCGGCCGGCGGGTGAGCGATCTGACGGATCGCGTCCGTACGTTCGCGCGGGACGCCGGGGGAGACGGCCTCGTCCACGTCTTCGCGCCGCACGCGACCGCGGGTCTCGCGCTGATGGAAACGGGAAGCGGCTCGGAGGCGGATCTGGACGAGCTCCTGACGAGGATCGTGCCGCGGGACGACCGATACGTCCATCGGCACGGGGGCGAGGGTCACGGTGGCGACCACCTGTTCCCCGTGCTCGTCGCGCCGTCGCTCACGGTTCCGGTCCTCGACGGTGCGGTTGCCCTCGGCACGTGGCAGTCGGTGGTCCTCATCGACCCCAACCGAGACAACGACGTGCGAACCGTGCGGCTCAGCTTCGTGCCCGCGTAGCTCGGACGGGCTACAGGTACTGTCCCGGCGGATGGTCCCGCGTGGCGGGCTGGGAGGAAACCGCCTGCACGTCGCGCTCGCGAAGCAGGACCAACTCCTCGCCGTCGAGCTCGACCTCCAGCCCCGCGGAGGGGAGGAACAGGACGCGGTCGCCTTCCTTCGCGACCCGGACCTCCGGGCCGACGAGGGTCACGTCGCCCCACGACAACCGCTTCGGGGCCGGCATGGCCGTCGCCGGGATGAGCAGGCCGGCCGAGGTCCGACGTTCGCCGTTCTCCGATGCACGCACGACGAGCCGATCGCCGGTGAGCTTGATCTCCGGCGTCCCCGCGGTCTTCTTGGAACGGGTGCCGCGCGCGCTCCGCGCCGTGGTCGACGCCTTCGGCGCCGCGCTCGCTGCCTTCGCGCGCTCCTTGGGGGTCGGCACGGACCGAGTCTACGAGCCGACCCGCTAGCATGGGCGGCCGATGAGGGCCCGCAAGCTGATCAAGGACGCGGTCGCGGAGCTGAAGGCGTCCGAAGCGATCGACCATTGGCAGAAGGGTCGGGAGCGGATCGAAGCGGAAGACCTCCTCGCGTTCGTGATGGGCGGGGAGGAGCCCGAGCCCGACGACAAGATCGGCGAGGGCGAACGCGCGGAGTACCTGCGGCTGATCGCCCGGCGCGCGACCGGCGAGCCGATCCCCTACATCAAGGGCTACGCGGAGTTCCGTGGATTGAGGCTCATCTCCGAGCCTGGCGTGTTCGTCCCGCGGGATTCGTCCGAGTACCTCGCCGAGCAGGCGGTCAAGCGGCTGCGTGGCCGCCGATCGCCGGTCCTCGTGGACCTCGCGACCGGCGCCGGCACGATCGCGTTGTCGGTCGCGAACGACGTGCCGAAGGCCACGGTCTACGGGACCGATCTGTCCGAGGACGCGGTCAAGCTCGCCCGCCGCAACGCCAGGCGGCTGGGTCTGAAGGTTCGGTTCGCGGCCGGTGACGTCTTCGGAGGACTCCCCAAGACGATCGCGGGGAGCGTTGACGTGATCACGGTCCATCCTCCGTACGTCGCGATGGACGAGGTCGACGACCTGCCCGATGAGATCAAGGACTGGGAGCCGGTGCATACGCTTACGGATCGCAGCAGCGACGGCCTGGGCTTCGTCCGGCAGACGGTGGAGCAGGCGCCGGCATGGCTCGGCCGGAAGGGGTGGCTCCTCATGGAGACCGACCCGGACCGTGCACGCGACGTGAAGAGGGTGATGGCAGACGGCGGGTTCCGGGATGTTCGGAGCACGAAGGGCGGAGACCTGAAGATCACGCGCGTGATCGTCGGTCGGCGTCCGGCGTGACCGACCCCAGCGTCGCCCCGTACGGCAGCTGGTCCTCGCCCGTCACCCCGGCGATGCTCGCGAGGTCGTCGATCCGGCTGGGATCCACGTGGTTCGACGACGGGCTCGTGTATTGGACCGAGACGCGTCCGACGGAGGATGGACGCGTCGCGCTCGTGCGTGCGGACGCCTTCTCCTCGCCCGCGGAGGTCCTCCCGGCCGGGACGAACGTCCGTACGCGGGTGCATGAGTACGGCGGCGGCGCCTTCACCGTGCACCGAGGCACGATCTTCTTCTCCGAGTTCACCGACCAACGCCTCTACCGCCACGTGCCGGGAAGCGGTGAGCCGGTCCCGATCACGCCGGAGACCGGCGGCACGCACCGTTTCGCCGACGGTCGCGTGACGTCCGACGGCTCGACGTGGATCGGCGTCCGTGAACGACACGCCGGCGAACGCGTCCCGCAGGACGTTACGAACGAACTGGTCGCGATCCGGACCGACGCGTCGGGGGAACCACGAGTGATCGCCTCGGGGCGGGACTTCTACTCCGATCCCCGGATCGCTCCGGACGGCTCGAGCGTCTGCTGGCTGTCGTGGGATCTGCCCTGGATGCCGTGGGACGGATGCGAGCTCCACGAAGCGGCGCTCGCGTCCGACGGCTCGCTCGGCGAGCCCAGGACCGTCGCGGGGCGCGACGGCGAGGAGTCGATCTGGCAGCCGTCGTGGAGCCCCTCGGGCGAGCTGTACTGGGTGAGCGACCGGAGCGGCTGGTGGAACCTGGAGCGGGAGCGCGCGGGCACACGGGAGACCGTGTGCCCGCGCGATGCCGAGTTCGGATGGCCGCATTGGATCTTCGGCGGGTCGTCCTACGCGTTCCTCGGCGACGGAAGGATCGCCTGCCACTACGGCAGCGGCGGTGTGCAGCACACCGCCCTGCTCGATCCGTCGACGGGCGAGCTCGTCGATCTGGACATCCCGCACACCGCGGTGAGCTATCCCTCGCTCGCGGCGGAGGGTTCGCAGATCGCGTTCATCGCCGGGGGGCCCGCTCTCCCGGAGCAGGTTGTGCTGCTCGACTTCACGAGCCGGGCCGTCGACGTGCTCCGGGAGAGCGCCAGCACGGACGTGGATCCGGCGGTGTTCTCGATCCCTCGACAGCTCGAGTTCCCGACGGACGGTGACTGCACCGCCTTCGCCCACGTCTACCCGCCAACGAACCCGGCGTTCCGGGCGCCCGAGGGCGAGCGGCCGCCGCTGATCGTGATCAGTCACGGGGGTCCGACGTCGGAATCGACGCCGTCGTTCTCCCTCCAGACGCAGTTCTGGACCAGCCGCGGGTTCGCGGTGGTCGACGTGAACTACGGAGGCAGCACGGGGTACGGTCGCGCGTACCGGCAGCGGCTGAACGGAACGTGGGGGATCCTGGACACCGCGGACTGCATCAATGCCGCGCGTCACCTCGCGGAGCAGGGTGCGGCCGACGGTGACCGGCTCCTGATCCGAGGCGGGTCGGCCGGCGGGTACACGACGCTCTGTGCGCTGGTGTTCCACGACGACTTCGCCGCCGGCGCCAGCTACTATGGGCTCGCCGACCTCGTCCCGTTCGTTGAAGGAGGCACGCACAAGTTCGAGTGCGAGTACCTCTACACCCTGGTCGGTCGCTACCCGGAGGAGGCCGAGCGCTACCGGGCGAGGAGTCCCATCAATTTCGTCGACGATCTGCGTACACCGATGCTCGTCCTCCAGGGCGCGGAGGACGCGGTCGTCCCGCCGGCGCAAGCGGAGCTGATCGTGGAGGCGCTGAAGCGCAAGCGCCTGCCCCACGCGTACCTGTTGTTCGAAGGAGAGCAGCACGGGTTCCGGAAGGCGGACTCGATCATCCGCGCGCACGAGGGCGAGCTCTCGTTCTACGCGCAGATCCTGGGCTTCGAACCGGGCGATCCGATCCCGCGGTTGGCGATCGAGAACCTGCCGGCCTGAGGCCGGGGAGCTCGTGCCTCAGCCGCCGATCATGGACATCGAGCGTTCCGGCTGGACGAAGTCCGCGTGGTTGATCCGGTGCCCCGACCACTTCGCCCAGACGCCGTCGCGGATCAGTCCCGCGAGCTCCTCGTCGGAGGCGCCGGCGCGCAGAGGCGAGCGCAGATCGGTCTCGTCCATCGCGAACAGACAGCTGCGGAACGCGCCCTCGGCCGTCAGCCGGAGCCGGTTGCACGTGTCGCAGAAGGGTTCCGTCACGCTCGCGATCACGCCGACCGCGCCCGGGGCCCCGTCGGCGAACCGGTAGGTCGTCGCCGGCTCGATGCCACGGTTCGCGCCCTCGAGCGGATACGTCCGGTCGATCGCCTCCAAGATCCGTGCCGCCGGGACGACCTTCGACCGCTCCCATGCGTGCTCGGCATCGAGCGGCATGTATTCGATGAACCGGACCTCATAGCCGGTATCGCGCGCCCACCGCGCGAAGTCGACGACTTCATCGTCATTGGTCCCCGCGATCACGACCGTGTTGATCTTGATGGGGGTGAGCCCGGCGGCCTCGGCCGCCGCGAGTCCCGCGAGGACGCGATCGAGCGCGTCACGGCGCGTCATCTCGGCGAACCGGTGGCGAAGGAGGGAGTCGCACGAGACGGTCGCGCGGTCGACGCCAGCCTCCGCCAGTGGCGCGGCAAGCCGGTCCAGGAGGAGGCCGTTCGTCGTGATGGAGATGTCGAGCTCCGGGCCGGCCCGCCGGAACATCCGGATCAGGTTGGGCAGGTCCGCGCGGACGGTCGGCTCCCCGCCGGTGACCTTCAGCGAGCGCACACCCAGCCCGACGAAGATCCCGAGGAGCCTGGTCAGCTCCTCGAAGGTGAGCAGCTCCGATCGCGGCAGCCAGGCCAGCCCCTCGGCCGGCATGCAGTACGTGCACCGGAAGTTGCAGCGGTCGGTCACCGAGATCCGCAGGTCGTCGGCGACGCGACCGAAGGTGTCGGTCAGCGGGCCGTCGAGGGGTCGGGTCGTGGTCGCGGCGTCCATGGGCAGATCACCAGCCTACCCCGTGTTCCCCGGACCCTCCTCGGCCGGTCCCGCGGGCAGGGTCGCCTCGAGGGCAGCGAGCGCCGAGGTCAGCGCCTCCTGGCGGGAAGCACCCGCGCTGACCCGGCGCTCCACGTTCATGCCCAGGAGGAACGTCGAGACGGGGGTGATCCTCCGCTCGACCCCGTGCGCGACGTCCCGTGCAGCGTCCAGTACGGCGACGATCTCCTGGTTCGTGGGGGCATCGAGCTCGAACGTCTGCGCGAGTCGGTCGAGCCATTCCATGCGAGCTCCTCCTCCAGGTGCCGCGCCGTTGAGCGGCGTGGGTTGAACCCTACCCACTGCGGCCGCTCGTCAGTGCTCGTCCGACCTGCTATCCCTACCTGGTCATGCGGGTGCTGATCCTCTACGAGACGCGGCGAGGCTTCACCCTCACCGTCGCCCGCACGATCCGCGACGAGCTCCAACGTCGGGGGGTCCTGGCGACCACGGCGGCCCTCCGCGACGTCGATCACGGCACCGTGGCGGCGGCCGACGCGCTGATCGTGGGGACCTGGGTCAAGGGCGCGATCGTGGCCGGCGTGGGTCCGGCGCGCGGCGTCGAGGAAGCCATCGTCCGTCTCCCCTCGCTCGACGCGAGACGGACGGCCGTCTTCTGCACGTGCGACGTGGCTCCCCGGAAGACGCTCGATCTCCTGGCGACGTGGCTGCGCCGCCGAGGCGCCGAGGTCACCGTCGGCGAGACGTTCAAACGGAAGAAGAGCCTCCGTCAGGTCCCCCGGTTCGTCGACGTCGTGCTCGAGGCGTTCACCCGCGTTCCAACCGCCTGAGCGCGCGCGAACCGCGACACGGATGCGAGGATGTGCCCATGGTCGATCGAGCGGTCGCAGCGGTGCTCACCGTCTCGGACGGCGTCAGCGACGGCACGCGCGCCGACGAGTCCGGCGACGTCGCGGAGGGGATCCTTCGCGAGGCCGGGTTCGAGGTGGGCAGCCGGGCCCTGGTCCCCGACGATCGTCGACGGATCGAAGCGATCCTCCGAGAGCTCGCCGGGACCCACGCGCTTGTGGTGACGACCGGCGGGACGGGCTTCGGTCCTCGCGACGTGACGCCGGAGGCGACGCGCGCGGTGATCGATCGGGAGGCCCCGGGTCTCGCCGAGGTGATGCGCGCCGCGGGGCTTGCGAAGACGCCGATGGCGTCCCTCTCGCGGGCCGTCGCCGGCTCGATCGCCGGGACGTTGGTGCTCAACCTCCCCGGGAGCCCGAAGGGCGTGCGCGAGTCGCTCGACGCGGTCCTGCCGGTGCTGCCGCACGCGATCGAGCTGTTGGGTGGCGTGACCGGCGCACATCCGACGGGTCACGGCGAGGTGCACGATCCGGCGGGTCACGGCGAGGTGCGCGACCCCGCGGGACGCGGCGAGACACCGGCAGGCGACCGGGTCGAGGTGCGGGCCGTCAAGGTCGTCGAGGGCGATCCGCCGTGCCGCGTGGGGATGCACATGACGATCGAACCCGGCGGGCCGGTTCACGGCACGCTGGGGTGCGCCGAGTTCGATGAGCAGGCTGTGGAAGTGGCGGCCGAGGTCTGGGAGGCGGGTGAGCCCGCGACGCGGGTGCTGCACCACGACCTCGGGGACGTCGAGGTGTTCGTCGAGCCTCACCGGCGCGCGCCCCGACTCGTCGTCGTGTCGGCCACCGACGTCGCCCGCGCCCTCCGGGCGCACCTGCGTCTCGTCGGCTACCAGGCGGTGATCGTCGAGCCGCGCGCCGAGCGGCTCGTCGCGTCGGACGAACCGCACGTCGGGGCGATCGACGAGCTGGAGCTCGGAACGAACGACGTCGTCGTCCTGACGGATCACGACGCGCCGTACGCGGCGACGGTGCTCGCCGCCGCCGCGCGATCACCCGCTCGGTTCGTCGGGATGATGAGCTCGCGCCG
>DATAEV010000062.1:0-14983 GCA_036257875.1 Actinomycetota bacterium
TAGCGGACGGGAACTAGCGGAAGAGGGCGAAGTATCCGGCGACCAGGATCAGCAGCCCGACGAGGACGGGGGCGACGACCCACGCGAACCCGAGGCGGCCTCGGTACGGACCGAGCGTCCCCACCTTCGTGGTCGGCTTCAGTCCGGGAGGCCGGATCGTGATCCGCTTGCGCGCCATCGATCGCGAGTCTACGAGGCCGTCATCGGGTGCTGCGGGCAAACCGACCTTCGGCCCATTGACACAGCCGTGCCCGGCTGGGCGTGATGGTTCCGGCACGAGCTGGGAGGGGAAACGGATATGCAGAAGCACCGTTCGGCGCGGCTGTTCCCGACCGCCGTCTTTGCATCGTTGGTGATCGTTGGGTCGCTGGTGGGGACCAACGCGTCGGCCCATAAGGTCCCGCAGTGGATCAAGCACGTCCAGCATTGGGACGGCGGGATCTCCAATGGGGTGCGTGAGCGCGCGGCTCAGGCGGCGGGAGAGATCGCGATCCCGCAAACCCGCTCCAGCGCTGCCCTGAAGATCGGATCGGCAGCGCTCGACAACGTTCAGATGAACGGTGACAGCACCCCCCCGCTGCCGCAGGACGAGCCATCGATCGCCGAGAGCCTCGACGATCCGATGAACGCCGTGGCGGCGTCCAACGACTACACCGGTGATGGGTTCTGGATCGGGTCCACCACGGACGGCGGGCAGACGTGGGCCAGCCAGTGGAAGGACCCGAAGTTCAGCTTCGATGGCGGACGATGCTTCGCGTCGGACCCGTCGGTCGCGTACAGCCTTCGGGACCACGCCTTCTACCTCTCGACCCTCTGCTATTTCTCCACGACACCGGCATCTGAGATCCAGGTGTGGAAATCGGTCGACGGCGGAGCCACGTGGAGCTCGTCGCAACACCCGGCGCTCGTGATCACGAATCACGCCACGGACGGGTCGATCGACGCCTCCGTCTTCTACGACAAGGAGTTGATGGCGATCGACAACACGCCCTCGAGCGCTCATTTCGGTCGCATCTACGTCACGTACACGAAGTTCCACATGACGGGTGGCTCGTACGCACGAAGCGATTACTGCCCGGTCCAAGCGGCGTACACGGACGCGATCCCGACGGCCGATCCGGGGGCGTCGTCGTGGGGCCACACGGCGATCGTTCCCGATGCGCCCGGCGGGAAGGGCACGGGATCGTCGGCGAACCAGTTCTCCACGCCGCTCGTCGATGATCATGGTGCCTTGGACGTCGCGTTCGTGCAGGAGGACTGCAACACGAGCATCGATCACGCGCTGTTCTTCGCGCGCTCGACGACCGGCGGCGCGTCGTTCGGCGGGGTCGTTCGTGTGGACCAGCCCGGGTGGTTCGCGGATAATCCGAACGCGAACGACAACCTGCCTGGCAAGGGGCACGTGCGGTTCCCGAACACGCCGTCCCTCGCCTATGACGCGACGCGCGGGCGGCTCGCGTTGATCTATCAGAACAACGCGAACCGAACGATCTCGGGCGCCGACATCTCGCTCCAGACGTCGAACGACTGGGGGGCGACCTGGACAGCCCCGAAGCCGATCAGCGTGAAGCCGAACGGTGCGGCAGCCCCGCGTGACCAGTTCTTCCCGGCGATCGGGGTCGATGCTGGCGGCATGTGGTTCGCGGTCTGGCAGGACACGCGGCTGGATCCCTCGGACCATCTGATCTCGACGTTCCAGGGCGAGTCGTCGGATGGTGGGGCGACCTGGACGAATCATCTGATCTCGACGGCCTCGTTCGATGCCCGGAAGTCATTCTTCACGTGCGGTTGTTTCATCGGGGACTACAACCAGATCGCCGTCTCCTCCGAGGTGGTGCTCCCGGCGTGGACCGACGGCAGGGACTCGCCACCGAAGCCCGCCGGCGACTCGAACGTCTGGACGAACGTCGAGATCAGGACCTAGAGCCGAAGACGGCGCCCGCTCGGCCGCCGGGCTCCCGACGGCGCAACCTGAGCGCTTCGCTAGACTCGGCGCGATGGCTGAGAAGTACCGCATCGTCGTCGCGAAGCCTGGCTTGGACGGCCACGACCGCGGCGCGAAGATCGTGGCACGGGCGCTTCGGGATGCGGGGTTCGAGGTGATCTACACGGGGTTGCACCAGACCCCGGAACAGATCGTTGAGACCGCGATCCAAGAGGACGCCGACGCCGTCGGCCTGTCACTGCACTCGGGAGCCCACATGACGCTCTTCCCGAAGGTCGTCCGGATGCTCCGGGAGCGGGGCGCCGAAGACATCCTGGTCTTCGGCGGCGGGATCGTGCCGGACGCCGACATCGCCAAGCTCGAGGCCGAAGGCGTCGAGCGGATCTTCACACCGGGCGCGACCACGACCGAGATCGTCGACTGGCTCCGGGGCCGGCTCGAGCGGGCGCCGACGGGCTGATCCGAGGACCGGATGGACCTGTACGAGCACATGGGCAAGGACCTGTTCCGCGCCCAGGGGATCCCGACGCCTGTGGGACTCGTCTGCCGGACCCCGCAGGAGGCGGCCGAAGCGGCCCGCTCGTTCGGCGGCTCGGCGGTCGTCAAGGTCCAGGTACAGGTCGGCGGGCGGGGCAAGGGTGGCGGCGTCGAGCTGTGCCGGTCACCGGAGGCCGCCGCGGCCGCGGCCGAGCGCATGATCCGCGATGGGTTCAACGGCAACTCGGTGGACCGCGTCCTGGCCGAGGAGTTGATGCCGATCTCGGAGGAGTTCTACACGTCGATCGTTCTCGATCGGAGCACCGGGGGATATCTCGCGATGATGACCGCCGAAGGCGGCGTGGACATCGAGACCCTCGCCCGCGAGCGCCCGGAGGCGATCCGGCGCGTCCAGATCGATCCGCTGCTCGGCCTTCGCACCTACCACCTCCGCCGGCTCACCGGAGCGTTGCCGATGGCGGCGCGCGAAGGCGCGGCGGACGTCGTGCGGAAGCTGTTCGACCTGCTGTGGGAGCGCGACGCGACCCTGGTCGAGGTCAACCCGCTCGTGCTCCTCGACGACGGCCGCGTGATCGCGCTCGACGCGAAGGTCACGATCGACGACAACGCGCTCATGCGACAGCCCGACCTCGCCCCGCTGGCACAGGAGTTCCCGATCGACCCCGTGGAGAAGCGCGCGAAGGACGCGGGTCTGCAGTACGTCAAGCTCGATGGCGAGGTCGGCATCATCGGCAACGGCGCCGGGCTGGTGATGGCAACGCTCGATGTGGTCGCGCGCGCCGGTGCCAGGGCCGCGAACTTCCTGGACATCGGCGGCGGAGCGAGCGCCGACACGATGGCGACGTCGCTCGAGGTCATCCTGTCCGATCCGGCGGTTCGATGCGTCTTCGTCAACATCTTCGGTGGGATCACGCGATGCGACGTGGTCGCGAACGGCGTGCTCGAGGCGCTGACGCGGGTCGAAGCCACGGTCCCGATCGTGCTGCGTCTGGACGGCACGAACGCCGAGGAGGGTCGCAGGATCATCGACGAGGCGAGGGACCCCATGATCGTCTCGGTCCCCACGATGGACGAAGCAGCCGCGGAGGCCGCGCGGCTGTCACGTGAGGCAGCGTGAGCGTTCTCGTCGGCGCCGACACGAGGTTGCTGGTCCAAGGCATGACCGGCAAGGAAGGCACGTTCCACACGATCCGGAACCGGGCGTACGGGACCAACGTCGTCGCCGGGGTGACGCCGGGCAAGGGCGGCCAGGATGTCGAGGGTATCCCCGTGTTCGACACCGTGGCCGAAGCGGTGGCCGCCACCGATGCCAACACCTCCATGATCTTCGTCGGGCCGCGCTTCGCCGCCGAGGCCATCCTCGAGGCGGCCGACGCGGGCATCGGTCTGATCGCCTGCATCACGGAGGGCATCGCCGCTCGCGACATGGCCGAGGTGCACGCCTACCTCACCGGGACGGCCACCACGCTGGTCGGCCCCAACTGTCCGGGCGTGATCAGCCCCGGATCCGCGAACGTCGGAATCATCCCCGGCGAGGTATGTGCCCCGGGAAGGGTCGGGTTCGTGAGCCGCTCGGGGACGCTCGTCTATCAGATCGTGTACGAGCTCACGTCGAACGGGATCGGGCAGTCCACGTGTATCGGGATGGGCGGGGACCCGGTGCACGGGATCGGGTTCATCGAGTCGCTCGCCCTGTTCGAGGGGGACCCCGGCACCGACCTGATGATCATGACGGGGGAGATCGGCGGGGACGACGAGGAGCGCGCCGCGTCGTACATCCGCGAACACGTCGCGAAGCCGGTCGTCGCCTACATCGCCGGGTTCGAAGCCCCCGTCGGCAAGCGGATGGGCCACGCCGGGGCCATCGTGACCGGCTCCGCTGGGACCGCAGTCGCGAAAGCGGAGGCGCTCGAGGCCGTCGGCGTGCAGGTCGCGCGGACGCCCTCGGAGGTTGCCCGGCTCGTCGCGGACCGGCTCGCTGGATGAGCGCAGGGTTCCCGACCACGCTCGAGGTTCCCCCCGACACGCGGTTCGGCCCCTTGTTGCGCTCGGGGGTGCGCCGCGGCTTCGTCCTGGTGTTCCTCCCGGTGTTCGTCGCGGGCCAGGCGATCGCGTGGCTCACCTATGCGGTGAGCGGTTGGTATCGACCGTGGTCCTGGTTCAAGATCGGGCTCGCGGAGACGCTCGCGAGCGTGCGCGTGACGTTCGTGGCACGGAACTCGACCGGGCCCGGGACACCATCCCTCCGGTCTGCGGTGCAGGCGGGATCCGTGTTGGAGGTCGCGATCGGAGCGCTCGCGATCGCCGTCGTCGTGCTCGCCTTCCGAGCCGGGCGCGAGCAGGCTCGGGGGCTGGAGGCGCGCCCGATCGCCGCGGCGATCACCGGCGCCGCGCCCGCCCTCGGGTTCGCGGTCCCGATGGTGATCGTCGCGCCGTTCGTGACGCTCGGGTTCCCCCAGTTCGGGATCGACCACCTTCGGCCCGTGTTGTGGCAGGCGGTCGTCCTGCCGCTCGCGGTGTGCGGTTCGTGCGGGGCGATCGGCGGTCTGTCCGTCGCCCGAGCCGAGATCGAGGCGCGCGGGCGTTGGGGCGTGCGGTGGGTCGGCGCCGCGCGCGGCGGCTTCACCGCGTTCTGGTGGGGCCTCGCGTTGGCGTTCGCCGGGTTCCTGATCCTCGCCGCGCTCGAACCGGGCGCGACCGGCGCGTACGCTCGGTTCGTCGGCCGTTCGGGTGGGAGCGGGGCCGCCCTGGTCGTGCAACACGCGCTCCTGCTGCCGAACCAGTCGACGATGATCCTCGCCACGTCGATGGGGGTCCCGACGACCCTCGATGTCGGCGCGACGACGGTCGCGCGGCTCACCTTGTCCGGGATCCACACCGAGGGGACGATCGGTGCGGGGTTGGCGGCGCTCGTCGGCGCCCCGTCGACGAGCGCCGGGTTCCCCGTCTGGTACCTGGCGTTCCTCGCGATCCCGGCGGCGGCGTCGTTGATCGGCGGCCGGACGGCGGGGCGCGCCGCGGGCGGGCGGCCGGAGGCCGCCCTCCGCGGCGCGCTCGCCGGGGTGGTGCACGCGGTGCTCTGCGGGGTCGCCGCGTGGGCCGCCGCGATCGTGCTCCCGCCGTGGTCGGCGATCCTCGGCGGCCCCCTGCGGCTCGGCGTTGAGCCGTTGACCGCGACCGTCATCGCCCTGGTCTGGGGCGTGGTCGGGGGGATGATCGGATCGACGTTCGCCGAACGTGGTGAGCGGAGCGGATCGGCCGGCGCGCCGGCGCGTTAGGCGCCGACCTCGCTGAAGTTGTTCTCGATCTGCGTGTAGCGGCGCCATGCCTGGCCCCACCCGTCATCGGTGCGTGGGAACCGCTCGACCGGTGTGGTCGGGTTCTGCCGATCCCAGATCCCGAAGAACGTGCGGCCGTAGCCCAGGAGGTAGCGCGTGCCGGTGTGGGTGTACTGCACGACCGCGCTGTCGCTCGGGTCGGGCTCGGTCTGCGGCGTCGCCGGTGAAGCTGCCGGCGCGCCTCCCATCGGTCCCGCGGCCGTATCGGGAACGGCGACATGGTTCGGTTCCTGCGCGACGAATCGCAGCCAGGCTTGGCGCCATCCGTCGTCGGTCCTGGGGAAGCGCTCGGTCGGAGCGCTTGGGTCTTGCCGGTCCCAGATGCCGAAGAAGCCCTCGCCGTAGCCCAGCACGTACCGGTACCCAGAGTGCGTGTACTTCTCGGCCGCCCCCGATGGGTCCGCGGAGGCCGTTGCCGCACCCGTCGCGGCTGTGGGCGCCGTCGCCGCCTCAGGCGTGGGCGTGGGTCCCGTTCCCCAGGGTGTGGACTGCGTCCCGGCCGGCGCGGCCGCCCCCGCCGGCGGGCTCGTGGCGGGCGTGTCGGAGGCCGACGCTGATGGCTGGTTCGCAGAACCCGATGTCGAGACCGGTTCGGGCTTCTGCGCCATGGCTTCTGCGCGCGGAACGGTCAGGTCACTGAAGCAGTACCGGCACTTGATCGCATCGTCCTGGATCTCTTCCGCGCAGTACGGGCACTTCTTCACCGCGATCCTCCAGCTCTGGGCGGTCCTTGGGGGCTCAGCTTACCGTCTCGGCTCGCGGGCCACGGCGGTAGCATGACCACCTAAATGAGCGAGCGGATCGCCGTCCTGGTCTCCGGATCGGGCACCAACCTGCAAGCGCTCATGGACGATCCGGCCATCAGGCCGCATCTCTCGCTCGTGTTGTCGGACCGGCCGGGCATCCGCGCGCTGGATCGAGCCGAGTCCGCGGGGATCCCAACCGCGGTCGTCGAGCCCGGAGCGTTCCCTGACCGCGAGACCTTCGATCAAGCCGTCCTCGATCTGTTCCAGGACCGCGCGATCGACGCCCTCGTGAGCGCCGGCTATCTGCGGGTGCTCGGCAAACGCGTGCTCGACGTGTACGAGGGACGGTGGCTCAACGTTCATCCCGCGCTCCTTCCATCGTTCCCGGGGATGCGCGGGGTCCGGGACGCGCTCGAGTACGGCGTCCGGGTGACCGGCGTCACGGTGCATCTGGTCGACGAGGGGACGGACACCGGCCCGATCGTCCTGCAGGAGGCGCTCGAGGTCCGCCCCGACGACGACTGGGACTCATTGGAACCGCGCATCCACGCCGTCGAACACCGGCTGTTGCCGCGCGCCGTGCGCGCGTTGCTCGATGGGAGGATCGAGATCGACGGCCGGCACGTGCGGATCGAGGAGGAGACATGACGGACGCCACGCCGATCAGACGCGCGATCCTCGCGCCGTACGACAAGACCGGCCTCGCCGACTTCGCCCGAGCGCTCGTGGCCGCCGGCGTCGAGTTGATCGCATCCGGAGGAACGGCCCGCGTGCTCACCGAGGCAGGACTCTCGGTCACGTCGGTCGAAGCGGTCACCGGTTCGCCGGAGATGCTGGACGGTCGCGTCAAGACCCTCCATCCGAAGATCCACGCGGGCCTCCTCGCGGATCGTCGAAACCCGGACCACGAGCGACAGCTCGAGGAGCACGGGATCGCGCCGTTCGAGCTGCTGGTCGCGGGTCTGTACCCCTTCCGTGAGACGGTCGCGAGCGGGGCGGACCTCGACGACGTGATCGAGAACATCGACATCGGCGGTCCGGCGATGATGCGCGCGGCCGCGAAGAACTTCGAGTCCGTTGGGGTGGTGGTCAGCCCCGAGCGCTACGAGGCGATCATCGATGAGATCACCATGGAAGGGGGGCTCACCCGCGCGACCCGCATCGCGCTGGCGACCGAGGCTTTCGCCCACACGGCGGCCTACGACGCGGCCGTCGCGAGCTGGTTCGCGGGCCGAGAGGGCGACGCGCTGCCGACGTTCGTCGGCCTGGCATACGAGAAGGTGACGGATCTCCGCTACGGCGAGAACCCCCATCAGCGCGGCGCCCTCTATCGGGAGGCCGCCGGCCCGGGCGTCCTCGGCGGCGCCGAGGTGCTCCAGGGCAAAGAGATGTCGTTCAACAACTGGCTCGACACGTGGGCGGCCTACGACCTCGCGATCGCGCTCCCCGAGGATGCGTGTGTCATCGTCAAACACAACAATCCCTGCGGCGCGGCCGCCCGGGGAACGTGCGCGGCCTCCTACGCGGCTGCGTTCGAGTGCGACAGCGTCAGTGCCTTCGGCGGGATCGTGGCCTTCCACGGTGTCTGCGACGCCGCCGCCGCCGACGCCATGCGGGACGTGTTCACGGAGGTCGTCGTCGCGCCCGCGTATGCCGATGACGCGCTCGAGGCGTTCGCGATCCGTCCGAACCTGCGGGTCGTCCGTGCTCCGCTCGAACAGATGCTGAGCCTCGATGTCCGGACGATCCCCGGCGGGGCGCTGGTCCAGGACGTCGACGTGCCGGGGGAGTCCCGCTCGGACTTCCAGGTCGTGTCCTCGCGGGAGCCGACGGCGGACGAATGGGAGGACCTGTCGCTGGCGTGGACGATCGCGTGGCGCGTGAAGTCGAACACGATCGTGCTCGTGCGGGATGCGGCGACGGTGGGGGTCGGCGCCGGACAGATGTCGCGGGTCGATGCGTCGTGGATCGCGGCGCGGAAAGCCGGGGACCGTGCTAAGGGCGCCGTGCTCGCGTCGGACGCGTTCTTCCCGTTCCCCGACGCCCTGGAGGTCGCCGCCGAGGCGGGCTGCACGGCCGTGATCCACCCGGGCGGATCGAAGGGCGACGAGGAGGTACTCGAGACCGCGGAGGCGCACGGGATGGCGGTCGTCCTCACCGGGATGCGTCACTTCCGTCACTGACGACGTTGAGTCCGGCTCCGGCATCGCGGCCGGTAGGATTCCGGCGTGACCGCCAGGATCCTCGACGGCAAAGCCACCTCCGCGCAGATCCGCTCCGAGGTCGCTGAGCGGGTTCAGGCGTTGTCCGGGAAGGGGATCATCCCGGGACTCGCCGCCGTCCTGGTCGGCGACGACGCCGCGTCTCGCATCTACGTCGGTCAGAAGCACAAGGCATCTGCCGATGTCGGGATCCGCTCCGAGCAGGTCGACCTCCCCGCCTACGTGACGGAGCACGAACTGCTCGCCACGATCCGCCGGCTGAACCGCGACCCCGAGATCCACGGCATCATCGTCCAGCTGCCGCTCCCGGACCACCTTCCGGAGCTCGACATCCAACGCGCGATCCTGCCGGAGAAAGACGTGGACGGCCTCCACCCATCCAACATCGGCATGATGGTGCGTCGCGGTCCGTGCTTCCTCCCGGCCACGCCGTACGGGATCGTCGAGCTCCTCCTCCGATGTGACGTCCCGTTGGAGGGAGCCGAGGCGACGATCGTCGGTTACGGGGAGCTGGTGGGGGCTCCGCTTTCGGTGATGCTCACGCAGAACTCGGTCCGAGGCAACGCTACCGTCACGTCGACGCACATCCGCACCCGGGACCTCCGGGCTCACACGCTGCGCGCGGACATCCTGGTCGCGGCGGCGGGCGTGCCGCAGCTGATCGGGGCCGACATGGTCAAACCGGGCGCGACCGTGGTCGACGTCGGCGTGCACCGAACGGAGCACGGATTGGTCGGGGATGTCCGGTTCGATGAGGTCGCGGACGTCGCCGGCGCGATCAGCCCGGTCCCCGGCGGCGTCGGTCCGATGACCGTCGCCATGCTCCTCGTCAATACGGTCCAGGCCGCCGAGGCCCAGGCGTACGGTCGGCCGTGACCCGTCCTCCCGGGCGTCTCGCGGCGCTCCTCGCTCGCGGCGGCTTCGCCGTCACCGGTGAGATCGTGCCTCCGAAGGGGGCATCGGGCGCCCCCGTTTCCGACCATTCGCGCGGACTCGTCGGGTACGTCGACGCGGTCAACCTCACCGACAACCCGGTCGCGAGCGCCCACATGTCTCCGCTCGCGGGGGTCCGCTTCGTCGCCGACGCGGGGATCGAGCCGACGGTGCAGCTCACGGTTCGTGATCGGAACCGCTTGGGGCTCACGGCAGACCTGCTCGGCGCGTGGGCGCTCGGTGCGAGGAACGTGTTCTGTCTCTCTGGTGATCCCGTCGCCGTGGGAGATCACCCGGACGCCGTCGTGGTCGGCGATCTGACGGTGAGCGAGGTCATCGGTCTCGCCCGCCGGATGCGGGACGACGGGACGACGCTCGCCGATACCGAGCTCGCCGATCCTCCTCGTTACCTGATCGGCGTCGCCGATGTGCCCTTCGCCGAACCGTACGATCCCTCGAAGCTCGAGTCGAAGCTCGACGCCGGCGCGGACTTCGTCACCACGCAGATCGTGTACGACGCCGAACGACTGGCAGCCTGGGCCGACGTGATGCGCCCTCGCGGGTTGTTCGAGCGTGCGAAGGTCATCATCGGCGTCACGCCGCTCCGGAGCGCCAAGCAGGCCCGGTTCATGGACGAGAGGCTCCCCGGCGTTCGTGTCCCGTTGCCCACGATCGCCACGCTCGAGGCGGCCGGTGGGGACGCGGGCGCCGTCGGGATGGAGCTGACGGTCCAGCTGGTCGAGGCTATCCAGACGATCCCGGACATCGCCGGGATCCACGTCATGGCGATGGGCCACGATGCGGTGACGCGTGACCTGGTCGAACGGACGGGCCTGTTCCCCCGTCCGGCCGTATAGACGCTCAGCAGTTCCGGCTGTTCATGCAGAACTGGACCGAAGGACCGAAGTGATCGACCTGGTGCACCGACGTCGTGATCAACGCGATGAAGAGGATGCCGACGACGAGCCCCGCGATCCCCAGCACCAGTCCCGCCACGGCCATCGAGCGGTTCGGTGCCCCCTGGTTCGCGCGGCTCACCCCGATCCCTCCGAAGATGACCGCGAGGATGGCGAGTACCCAGGCGATCACGAACGTGAAGAACAGAACGAGTGACAGGATCCCGAGGACGAGCGAGGCTGTGGCGAGTCCGTTCGTCTGGGTGACGTTCTCGCCGGGCCGCGGCATGCCGACGGGCGGCGGTGGCGGTGGTGGCGGAGCGACCGGGTCCGTCATCGCTCGTCGAGCGGGACGTACGTTCGATCGCGAGGCCCGACGTATTCGGATCCGGGCCGGATGATGCGGTTGTCCGCGTACTGCTCGCGCACGTGCGCGGTCCAGCCGACCATCCGTGCGAGCGCGAAGATCGGCGTCATCAGGTCCGTCGGGATCCCCAGCATGTGGTACACGCCCGCGGCGTAGAGGTCGACGTTCGGATAGAGGCCCTTCTGTTCGAAGGTGGTCTCCTCGAGCGCGGAGAAGATCTCGTACCACTTCGGTTGGTTCCGACGCTCGCCGAGCTCCTTGCATACCTGCTTCAACACCGTCGCTCGCGGGTCCATCGTCTTGTACACCGCGTGCCCGAACCCGAAGATCTTCTCCTTCCGGGCGAGGCGGTCGCGCACGTACGCCTCGGCGTTCTCGGGCTTGCCGACCTCTTCGGCCATCTTCTGTGCCTCTTCGTTCGCACCGCCGTGCAGCGGGCCCTTGAGCGCCCCGATCGCGCCGGTCATCGCCGAGAACGTGTCCGACAGGGTCGAGGCGATGATCCGCGCGGTGAACGTGGAGGCGTTCATCGTGTGGTCGGCGTACAGGACGAACGTGGTGTCGAGGGTGTCGGCGTCCTCGGGATCCGGTTCCTGTCCGTGGAGCATCCACAGGAAGTTGGCCGCGTGCGAGAGCCCGGGGTTGGGTGGGATCACCTCGCGTCCCGTCCGGACCCGGTCGAAGGTCGCGATCAGCGTCGGCGTCTCCGCGATCAGCCGCATCGCCTTGCGGTACTCGGCCTCGGGCGATTCATCCCAGCCATCCGGATCGAACGCGGAAGACGCGGACACCGAGGTCCGGAGCATCGACATCGGCGAGGTGTTCTGGGCCAGCGTCGGCATCATCCGGGCGAGGAACGGATGGAGCTCGCGCTCTCGGATCAAGAACCGGTTCAGCTTCTCCAGCTCTGGCCTCGTCGGGAGTTCGAGGTTGTGGAGGAGGTAGATGATCTCCTCGAAGCTGGCATTGCGGGCGAGGTCCTCGATCGTGTATCCCACGTACCACAGACGGCCCGCCGCCCCGTCGATATCGGAGATGCTCGTCTGCGCGGCGATGACGTCGCGCAGCCCCTTGTCGCTCATGAGACCCAGGATAGTCGGGTCGGATGCCCTCGGCCGCTACCCTGACCGACCATGGCGATCCGCGTGACCATCGTGCCGGGGGATGGGATCGGTCCCGAGGTGATCGGCGCCGCCAGCCGAGCGATCGAGGCCACGGGCGTCCCGATCGAGTGGGACCGACAGGAGATGGGATCGGGGGCCTTCACCGGGACCGGCGACCCGTTGCCGGCCGCAACCCTGGAGTCGATCCGGGCGACCCGCGTCGCGCTGAAGGGCCCGGTCGAGACCCCCCCGGCCGCGGCGATGCGCAGCCTGAACCTCGCGCTCCGGCGCACGCTGGATCTGTACGCGAACGTCCGACCGTGCCGGCTGTACGAAGGGGTCCCGTCGCTGTACGACGTGGTCGACGTCGTGGTCGTTCGCGAGAACACCGAGGGGATGTACACCGGGATCGAGCTGCAGATGGGAACGCCCGCGGCCGCCGAGGTGATCCGTTTCGTTGCCTCGACGACCGGGGTGGTCCTTCCGCAGGACAGCGGCATCTCGGTCAAGGAGATCACGGAGCACGGCAGCGAGCGGATCGCGCGGTTCGCCTTCGACTACGCACGCACCAACGGGCGGGCGAAGGTCACGGCGAGCCACAAAGCGAACATCATGAAGTTCTCCGATGGGCTCTTCCTGACGGTCGCCCGGCGGGTCGCGCGGGAGTATCCAGAGCTCGGCTTCGAGGATCGGATCATCGACGCGCTCTGCCTTCAACTCGTCCAAGCGCCCGAGCGGTTCGACGTGCTGGTGCTCCCGAACATGTACGGCGACCTGGTCGCCGAGCTCTGTGCCGGGATGATCGGCGGTCCCGCCGTCGCGCCGGGCGCTCACTTCGGCGAGGGGGATGGACGGGAACTGGCGGTGTTCGAAGCCACCCACGGGACGGCGTCGCGACTGGCCGGAACCGACCGCGCGGACCCGGTCGGGGCGCTCCTCTCCGGGGCCCTGATGCTGCGGCACGTCGGAGAGACGGCCGCTGCGGACGGGCTGGAGGGCGCCGTCGTCGAGGTCCTCCGTGACGGGACCCACGTGACCGCCGACCTGCGAGCGACGGAGGATGATCGCGCGGCAGTGGGGACGGCGGAGATGACCGACGCCGTGATCGCCCGCCTCTAGCTGGCCGGCGGTGTCTCGGGGACCGTCGGTACCATGGGCGGTCAACAGGGGGCGAGGAGAGGGAACGTGAAGATCACCGTCGTCGGCAGCGGTTTCGTCGGACAGACGGCAGCGATGCGGCTGCTCGAGAAGCGCCTGGGCGAGATCTGCCTGATCGACATCATCGAGAGCAAGCCGCAGGGGCTGGCGTTGGACCTGATGGAGGCATCGCCGATCGAGGGCTATCCGCCGTCGATCACCGGAACGAACGACTACGCGGATACGGCGGGGTCCGACATCGTCGTGATCACCGCCGGGTTCCCGCGACAGCCCGGCATGAGCCGGATGGACCTGCTGGGTAAGAACGCCGCGATCATGACCGACGTGGTCGCGAACGTCGTGCCCGGCTCGCCGACCGCCATCCTGATCGTGGTGTCGAACCCGCTGGACGAGATGACCTTCCTGGCGGCGGAGCGGAGCGGGTTCCCGAGGGAACGGGTCTTCGGGATGGCCGGCGTCCTCGATTCGGCGCGCCTGCGCTTCTTCATCGCGGAGGAGCTCGGCGTCTCGCCGGTGGAGGTCGAAGCGATGACGCTCGGCTCGCACGGAGACTCGATGGTCGCCCTCCCGCGGCACGCGACCGTGAGCGGGCGCCCCCTGCCGGAGCTCGTCGACGAGCCAACGCTCGATCGCCTGTTCCAGCGAACGCGCGACGGCGGCGCCGAGGTCGTGGCGCTCCTGAAGACCGGCTCCGCGTACTTCGCCCCGAGCGCGTCCGTCGTGGCCATGGTCGAAGCCGTCGTCAACGACACGAAGGCGACGCTCCCGGTGTGCGCCTGGGTGACGGGGCAGTACGGGATCTCCGATGTCTACGTGGGGGTGCCGGCGCGGCTCGGCCGCGCCGGCGTCGACGAGATCGTCGAGCTCGACCTCAACGAGGACGAGCTCGGGAAGCTTCGCGCGGCTGCCGAAGGCATCCGCGCGAAGTGCGCGGACCTCGCCGCGCTCTAGGCCGTACGATCGCGGGGATGTGGCGCTTCCTGAACCTCACCCGCGCGCACACGAGAAACTTCTTCACGAACTGGTCGACCTACGACGCGCCCGTTACCACCAAGCTCCGGCTCACCGCGAAGAACCGCGTGAAGGCCTTGCGGACGGGGTGCTGCGGGAATCACGGCCAGCCCGGCTGCTGACAACTTCTACCGGATCCCGGTCGGGATCCCGGAGATCACCACTCTCACTAGGCGGCGTTGGCGCGGATCACCTCGTCCGCCAACGCCTCGGCCATCTCGAGCGTCGTCGAGCGACCGCCCAGGTCGGCCGTTCGGACCTCGCCGCGTCCGAGGACCTCGTCGACGGCGCGGTCGACGGCGTCCGCGGCCTTCAGCTCCCCGAGATGCCGGAGCATCATCGAGCCTGAGAGCACCATCGCGACGGGGTTCGCGGTGCCTCTGCCCGCGATGTCCGGTGCGCTCCCGTGGACGGGCTCGAACACCGCGTACTCCCATCCGATGTTCGCGCCCGGGATCAGGCCCAGCCCTCCCACCAGACCCGCGCAGAGATCGCTCAGGATGTCTCCGTACAGGTTCGGCAGGAGCAACACGTCGAACGCCTGCGGCGAGCGAACGAGTCGCGCGGACAACGTGTCGATATGGACGTCCTCCCAGGCGACGTCCGGATAGCCGGCGGCGTCGGTCCGCGCGGTCTCCAGGAAGATGCCGTCGGAGTACTTCATCACGTTCGCCTTGTGGCCGACCGTGACCTTCCGTCTGCGGTTGGCGCGCACGTACTCGAACGCGAAGCGGACGATCCGCCTCGCGCCGGAGACGCTGATGGG
>DATAEV010000064.1:0-15353 GCA_036257875.1 Actinomycetota bacterium
GCGGTTTGCTCTGCGCCGAACGGGCCGGGCAGAACGACCCCGAGCAGAACGGAGGGAGGGACGCGTGCAGTACGTCGTGCTCACCGTGGTCGCGATCGCGGCGATCCTGATCACGGTCGACACCGTCCGACATCGCGCGGATCTCCGCCGGCGTCCGAACGTCTACCGCGCCGTCACGGCCGCGCTCGGCGGTCAGGTCGAAGCCGTCGACGGGATGCGCCCACTCGACGTGCCGTTGCCTCCGAGCGTCGAGACCGCGGATCGCGTGGGTGCGGACGACGTCGGCGTGTGGGCCTCGCTGTCCGAGCGGCTCGATCCCACGACGTTCCGCCCCAAGCTCGCCGCGGGAACCGAATGGAAGGTCTTCCACCTTCCGTGGGGCGATGACTATGCGATGGTCGCCAATCCGCCTCGCACGGTCCACTATCGCCTGCCGCCGTCGGACGTCGAGCTCTTCCCGCTCCTCGACGGATCACGGAGCGTCTCCGATCTGATCGTCGAGCGATTGGACGACGAAGGCGACCTCGATGCGGACGCGATCGTCGAGCTCACGGGATCGCTCTACGAGGGTGGGTTCCTGGACCCGCCTCCCCTGGATACGGAGAAAGCGCTCGAGCGTGCGCTGGAGCGATCGAGGACGTCGTTCCCGAACCTCCGGAAGTTCGCGAGGACGCTCCAGATCGAATGGGAAGGGCCCGATCCGGTCGTCACGAAGATCTACCGACGAACCATCCGGTACTTCTTCCATCCGATCTCGGTCATCGCCATGCTCGCGATCGCGTTCGGGGGGGTCGTGGCCTTCCTCGCGGTGGAACACTCGGGTCGGTTCCATCTCAACGCCACTGCCGCCCCGGCCGAGTCGGCGATCCTGATCGCGCTGTCCTTCGTTCTCACCTTCGCCCACGAGCTCGGGCACGCTTCGGTCGAGAAGCACTTCGGGAGGAACGTAGGCACGGCGGGCTTCTCGCTGTACTTCGGCCGACTCTCGTTCTACGTCAACGCGAGCGACAGCTTGATGATGGATCGATGGCCGAGGATCCTGCTGTTCGCTGCCGGCCCGTTCGCGGAGCTCGTTCTCGCGGGACTGGCCTCGATCGTCTTGTTCGCCTTCCCGGACATGCGGGTGGCGCCGTTCCTCTACCGCTTCGCGCTCCTGAACCTGTTCGTGATCATCTTGAATCTCGTACCCCTGCTCGAGCTCGACGGATACTGGATCCTCACGGATCTGATCCAGGTTCCCGACCTCCGCCCCCGGTCGCTCGAGTTCATCCAGCACGATCTCGTACACAAGGTGCGGACGCGGGAACGATTCACCCCGCAGGAGCTCGGGCTCGCCGCCTACGGGTTGGTGGGGTCGGTGTTCGCGGTCTTCGTGCTGCTCTCGGCCTTCTACTTCTGGCGAGCCCAATTCGGCGGGATCGTGCAAGCGCTGTGGGACGGCGGACTCCTGTCGCGGGTCGTCCTGCTCCTGCTCGCCGTGTTCGTAGCCGGACCCCTGATCCGCGCAGCCGTCGCATTGGTACGGAGCTTGTGGCGTCGCATACGGGCCGCGTACCGGCGGGTGCGGTTCCGGTTCGAGTCTGGGTGGCGCGTGGAGGCGGCGCAGCTGATCGATGCGCTCCCTGCGTTCGAGGACCTGCCCGAGGACGTCCTGAGCGACCTGGCCGGCCGGGTGCAGCTCCGTGTGGTGCGCGTCGGTCAGGCCATCTTCCGACAGGGCGACCGAGGCGATGCGTTCTACGTCGTCCGCCAGGGCGAGGTCGTGATCGAGACCGAGCATCCGCAGACCGGCGAGACGAGCATGCTGAGAACGCTGCGCCGCGGCGACTCCTTCGGCGAGCTCGGACTCCTTCAGTCGACGCCCCGGTCCGCCACAGCCCGGGCGTCGGGCGAGGTCGAACTGTTCGAGGTGGACCGAGGCACGTTCGACCGGCTCCTGGCCGACTCGATCGACGCGCCCGAGTTCGGACTCACCCTGCAGGCGATGGCGGAGCTTCGGGAGCATCCTGCGTTCCGACACCTGAGCTCGGAGGCGCTCGGTAGCTTGATCACGTACGGGAAGTGGGTCACGCCTTCGGCCGGCCAGGTCATCCTGACGCAGGGAGAGCCCGGGGACGCCTTCTACGCGATCCGCTCGGGCCGGGTCGACGTGATCCGCGACGGCCAACAGGTCACGCGCCTTGGACCCGGCGATCATTTCGGCGAGATGGCGCTGCTGAACGACCAACCGCGGAACGCCAGCGTCGTCGCGCACACCTCGGTCCGGGCGTTCCAACTCTCTCGTGAGGGGTTCGACGGCGTGATCGCCGAAGCGTTCCACCGGCATCAGCTCCTGCCCCCCACGGAAGAGACCTGGGAATATTGAGGAGACGAAAGGGGCTCGGGTGGATTGCTGGAACTGCCATCGCACGGCGGTCGGCGCGTGCCGGTTCTGCGGTCGCGGCATGTGCGAGGATCACGCGAAGGAGCGCCCATACATCCTGGAACTATTCCGCGGCTCGGATGCCATGGAAGCGTTGGTCGTCGAGGACGCCTTGTACTGCGGCAACTGCTCCCCACGGTCTGACCCGATCCCCCTTCCGGATCTCGGCACGTGACCTCGGCGCGCGTCACATCCCTCGTGTGACGCGCGACACACATCGGAACTGACGAACGACACGCTGATTCCGGTGACGAGCGATACAGCGTCACCGGACCGCTGTGCAACGATTCGGGGGTCACGTCGAGGGGCCCAGAACCCCCGAGCGGAAGGAGAAGAGGGAATGGCGGAGAAGAAGATCACCCCGAAGCTTCCGGAGACCGAGGAGAAGAGCGACAAGGCCGCGGCCGGCGTCGAGAAGACCGCCCGGAACGCGAGGAACGCTCGCAACGCGAGGAACGCCCGCAACGCCCGCAACGCGAGGAACGCCCGCAACGCTCGCAACGCTCGGTAGACGTTCTCCTGAGCATCGAGAGCTCTGGGTCGAAGGCCCGGCCACCGGCCGGGCCTTCGTCGTTCCCCGCGTTGGCGAGGGCGGAGCCGGTATGCCAGGCTACGCGCCGTGCCCAAGAACACGGCCGTACCCCCTCTCGTACAGGCGATGGCGGCCGCATCCGTGCTCCGGGGCGTTCCGACCGAAGCCGTCTCCAAGCTCGCTGCCGAAGGCACCGTCCGGCACTACCGGCGAGGCACCTACCTCTGTCACCAGGGCGAATCCGCCGCGGACGTCTTCTTCTTGATCGAGGGCAGGGTGGAGGCGAGCTCCGTTGCCATCACGGGATCGCGCGTCTACCACGCGACCGTCGACACGCCCCAATTCGTCGGGGAGCTCGGGCCGCTCGGCGACATGCCGAGGACCGCCAGTCTGCTCGCCCTCGCCGAGTGCGAGGTGTGGGCGATCCCTGCGGAGGAGTTCGTCCGGTTCATCACCAGAGAGCAGGCGGCCGCCCGGGACGTGATCCGGGCGCTCGCCCGGCAGCTGCAGGGCCAGCAGGCGTTCGTCGACGATCTGTTGTTCCTCGATCTGAAGGGGCGCGTCGCGAAGCGCCTCCTCCAGATGGTCACGCCTGACCTGGACGATCTGCCCGCCGATGGCGTGGTCGTCCCCGAGGTGACGCAGGCCGACCTCGCGAGTCTCTGCGGCGGCAGCCGCGAGAACGTCACACGGATCCTGAAGGAATTCGATCGCCGCGGGCTCGTCCGTCGCGACGGCCACCGTTACGTGCTGAAGAAGGTCGCCGCGCTCGCCAAGCTCGCCGAGATCTGACCCGAGGGGCGGGCACGCCTCACCGCCCGGGTGTCGTTGAAGGATCGTCTTCGGGAGCGGTGAGCCCGGGGACGTCATGGACCACGATCCGCTTGGCGGGGACGTCCACTTGGATCAGGAGCTCCTTCAGCACGGGAACGAGGGTCTCCTTCCCCGACGCGTCGACGGCTACCCAGAGGTCGTTCGCGGGATTCGCGATCACCTCCGTCAGGGTGCCCAGCTCGCGTCCGCGTTCCGTGACGATCAGACACCCTTCGAGCTGGTGCGGCCACCACTCGCCATCGGGCAGGACCGGGAGCCACGACTCGGGCACCAGCAACTCCCGTCCCCTGAGGACGTCAGCCGCCGTCCGATCGTCGATCCCTTCGAACGAGACGAGCAGGCGGGCGCCATGGGAACGAGCGGCGGTCACGCGGTAGCGGGTGCCGGCATCGTCGAACACCACCGATCCGGAGGTCCAACGGTCGGGGTTGTCGGATCGGCTCTGTACGGTCACCTCACCCCGCAATCCGTGAGGCTTGAGCACGACGCCGACGACGATCGTCGGCCGCTCCACGTCAATCCTCGAAGTCGACGCGGACCGATACGTGCTGCCGGGTGGCGGCCGCGCGAACGACGGTGCGGATCGCCTTGGCCGTCCGTCCGCCCCGCCCGATCACCTTGCCGAGCTCGCCCGGGCCAACCGTCACGGTGTAGACGGGCCCGCGTTCATCGAACGCCTCGTGGACGCGCACGGCATCGGCGTCGTCGACGAGCTCACGGCACAGGAACTCGACGAGCTCCTTCACGTCAGCCCTCGGGCGTCTCCTGCACGTCCGTCGGAGCGGTGTCCGACGCGGGCGTTTCGTCGGACCCGGATCCGGTCGACGCTGCGGGCACAGCCTGCTCCGGGTCGGCGTCGGACGGCTCGGGCTCCGGCGTCGGCGCAGACCCCGCGGGTGTCGCGGCATCCGTGCGCTGTTCGGCCGCCTCCGCCGCTTTGGCTTGCGCCTTCTTCGAGATCTTCGTTCTGACGGGCCGCTCCGGTTTCGAGCTGGTCGGTGCCGCGGCGTTCGGCCGCGCGGCGACGAATCGGTCCCAGATCCCGACCTTGCTCATCAGGTTCCGCACCTGGTTCGACGGCTGAGCCCCCACCATGAGCCAGTGAAGCGCTCGATCCGCGTCGATCTCAATCACGGAGGGGTCGTTCAACGGGTGGTACCTGCCGATGATCTCGATGAAGCGCCCGTCGCGAGGGCTCCGTTGGTCGGCGACCACGACGCGATAGAAGGGCCGCTTGTTCGAGCCCATCCGCCGCAGACGGATCCTCGTCGCCATCTCGTTCGTCTCCTCGATCTAAGGCTTGACGCCGGGGACCTTGGCCATCCCCGGCAACCGCTTGCCACCCATCATCGACCGCATCATCTTCCGCGCACCCTCGAAGTCCTTCAGGAGCTGGTTGACGTCGGCGGTCGTCGTCCCGGATCCATCCGCGATCCGGAGCCGACGGGACCCGGAGATGATAGCGGGATTCCGCCGCTCCTCGCGGGTCATGGACAGGATCATCGCCTCGGCGCGACGGAGCTCTGCCTCATCCACCGCCTCCGCCATCTCCTTGACCGCGTTCTTCCCGCCAGGCACGCCGGGCAGCATCTTGAGGATGTCCTGGATGGGCCCGAGCTTCCTCATCTGGCGGAGTTGCTCGAGGAAATCCTCGAGGTTGAACCGTCCCTGCATCATCTGCTCGGCGGCGGCAGCAGCTTTCTCGGCATCGACCGTGTCCTGCGCCTTCTCGATCAGCGTGAGGACGTCGCCCATGCCGAGGATCCGTCCCGCCATCCGATCGGGATAGAAGGGCTCGAGGTCATCCAGCCGCTCCCCCGTTCCCGCGAAGAAGATCGGCCGACCCGTCACCCCGGTCATCGACAAGGCGGCCCCGCCACGAGCATCCCCGTCGAGCTTGGTCAGGATGAACCCCGTCGTGTCGACGTCGTGCATGAACTCGCGTGCCTGGATCACCGCATCCTGCCCCGTCATCGCGTCGCACGCCATCAACACGTGAGCCGGCTTGGTGACGTCTTTGATCCTCCTCGCCTGCTTCATCATCTCCGGGTCCACGTGCAGGCGTCCCGCCGTGTCGACGATGACGACATCGGCGCCCGTCCGTTCGGCTTCTCGCACGCCGTTCTTGGCGAGCTTGACCGGGTCGCGTCCCTCGGACCAGACGGGGACGGAGATCTCGCGCCCCAACGTGCGGAGCTGTTCGACCGCGGCCGGGCGGTCGAGGTCCGCACCCACGAGGAGCGGCCGCCTCCCCTTCGACTTCAGGTACTTCGCCAGCTTCGCGCTGGCGGTGGTCTTGCCCGAGCCCTGCACGCCGGCCATCAGCACCACGACCGGCGGTGCGCCTGGAAGGGTGAACGGCCGGTGCTCGCCTCCGAGGGTCGCCGTCAGCTCGTCGTTCATGACCTTCACGACCTGTTGGGCCGGCGTGAGGCTCTTCAAGACCTCTTCCGACAGCGCACGAGAGCGAACGCGGTTCAGCAGGTCGTCGACGACCTCCACCGCGACATCCGCCTCGAGCAACGCGGTGCGGACGTCCGCGAGTGCGTTGTCCACCTGCTTGGGGTGGAGCTTGCCTCGCTTGCGGAGCTTCGAGAAGACGCCATCCAGGCGCTCGGTCAGTGTGTCGAACATAGTGAAAGGCCGGTTGCGGTGTTGGGGCCGCTCGACCACCTAGTGTATCGGCCGGGAGAACCGGGATGGGCACCGTACGAAGCGACGATGATGCGCGCCTCCTCGAGCAGCGCCTGGTCGTCCTGCGCTGGATCGTCGCCGCGTTCGGAGCCGTCCAGGTTGGGTTCGCCATCCGCGATCGGGCGAGTGACCCGACCTTCGTGCTGCCCCTCGGCGTCGCCCTCGTCGTCGGCTTGACGGTCGGAAACGTCGCGATCGCCGGCGCCGCCCGCAAAGCGGAGGGCGCCCCGCTCGAGGCCCTTGGGATCCTCGCCTTCGCGCTCGACGCACTGGTGATCCTCGGTCTGGTCTGGCTCACGACGGACGGACCCGCCGATCCGGTCTGGGTGGTCGGCTACCTGATCCCGCTCGAGGGGGCAGCACGCTGGGGTCTCCTGGGAGCGGCCCTGGGAGCCGCGGCCTTCCTCGCCGGGCAGTTGCTCCCCGAGTTCGGGGTCGCCGCCGCCTCCTCGGCGATGAAGACGAGCGCGCCCGTGATCGCGTTCCGGGCCGGCATGGCACTCGTGGTAGGAGCGGTCGCAGGGTCGTTCGCGTCGTTGTCGCGCCGTCAGGCCGCGGAGGCCGAAGGGCGCGCCCGCGATGCCGAGGCCGCGGCGGCTCGGGCTGAAGCCGCGGCGGCGAAGGAAGGGCAGGCCCGTGGGGAGGTCGCGGCCTTCCATGCGGCGGCGATCGCGGAGCCCGACATGGACCGACTGGCGCCGACCTTGCAGCCCACCGTGGAGGCGATCGCCAGGGAGGTGGGATGCGACGCGCTCGGCATCCTCGTGCGAGACCGTGGATCCGCGGGTGAGGTGGGGTTCGTTGCGTACGGCGTCTACGGCGACCCTGGCTACCTCCGTGGGGACCGTCTGTTCCCGGCATCGGCGCCGGTGGCGGCCGCCGCCCTGGAAGGAGCGGCGGTGATCGCGCCGCCGGACGCGGTGGTGCCCATGGTGGTTCGCGGAGAGATCGTCGGAGCGCTCCACGAGCGGTCGGCCAACGGAGACGGACTGGACGATGAGCGAGCGGAGCTGCTCCGGGGACTCGCGGATCAACTCGGCCTGGTGCTCGAGTCCGCGCGGCTCCGCGCCGATCAAGCAGCCACGGTGCAACGCCTGCGAGAGCTGGACGAGATGAAGTCGGACTTCGTCGCGATCACGAGTCACGAGCTCCGAACCCCTCTTTCGGGGATCAGAGGCTTCGTCGACATGCTGCGGCGTCGCGGGAGCGACCTCACGATCGATCAGCGCGACGAGTACCTGAGCATCGTGCTCACGCAGACGGATCGGTTGATCCGCCTGGTCGAGGATCTCCTCGTCGTTTCCCGGGTCGAAGCACGCAAGCTGTCGCTCGAACCGACCGAGGTCGAGGTTCGACAACTGCTCGAGCAGGTGACGAACGGGCTCGGCGAGGCCGCCGCCTCGGTCCGGATCGAAGAAGGGGCCGACGCCCCGGTTCGGATGGTGGCCGACCCCAACCGCCTGATCCAGGTCCTCACGAACCTCGTGCACAACGCCGTCAAGTTCTCGCCGGCCGGTGCGACCGTGGTGCTTCGCTGGAGAACGCCGGCGGAGGGGACGGTCTCGTTCGATGTGGTCGACCGTGGTCCGGGCATCCCGGCGTCCGAGGTGGGGCGGGTCTTCGAGCGGTTCCACCAGCGCGAGAGCAGCCTCACGCACACGGAAGGGTTCGGCTTGGGCCTGTACATATCGAAGCTCTTGAGCGAAGCGATGGGCGGTTGGATCGATGTCACCTCCGCCGTCGGCGAGGGCTCCACCTTCACGGTCACCCTCCCGTCGGCTCGGAGCCTTCCAGCACCTGCTCGACCGTCCGCACCAGCGCACGCGGACTGAAGGGTTTCGTCAGGTAGTCCTCCGCACCCGCCTGCATCGCCGCTCGGCGTCCCTCCTCGTCCTCGGCGGTGACGACGACGACGGGGATGCCGGAGGTCACACCGCTCGCCTTGAGAGCCTCGAGCAGGTCCGGGCCCGAGATCCCGGGGATGTTCAGATCCAGCAGGACGAGGTCCGGGCGGTCGCTCGCGACCAGGTCCAAGGCTCGAGCGCCGTCGGCGGCTTCATCGACGGTGAAGCCTTCATCGACAAGCACCAGGCGCATCGCCTCGCGCATCGTGGGGTGGTCGTCGACGATGAGGATCCTGGCTCGCATCGCGCTCAAGCCGAGGACAGCAACCGATCGGCGAACACCGCGGCGTCGAAGGGCCGGAGATCGTCGGGTCGCTCCCCCACACCGACGAACCGCACCGGGACATCGAGCTCCTCCCGGACGGCCAAGACGATGCCGCCCTTCGCCGATCCATCCGTCTTCGTCAACACGACACCGGTGATCTCGACGGCGTCGGTGAACGCGCGGGCCTGGGCGATCCCGTTCTGCCCGGTCTGGGCGTCGAGCACCAGGAAGGTCTCGTCCACCGCAGCGCCGGCCTTCTCGATCACCCGCTTGATCTTCGACAGCTCATCCATCAACGGCTGCTTCGTGTGCAGGCGCCCGGCCGTGTCGACGATCAACACGTCGACCCCGCGGGCCTCCGAGGCCTTGACGGCGTCGAACGCAACGGCGCCGGGATCCGAGCCGCGGTCCTGGGCGATGAGCTGCGCACCGGACACGCGCGCCCAGATCTCGAGCTGCTCGCCGGCCGCCGCGCGGAACGTGTCGGCCGCGGCGACACTTACCACCTTGCCTTCGGAAACCAGCCGCTTGGCGAGCTTGCCGATCGTGGTCGTCTTCCCGGATCCATTGACCCCAACCACGAGGATCACCGAGAGCCGCCGATCGAGCGTGAGGGGCCGGTCGGGTCCCAGGATCGAGAGGATCTCCCCGCGGACGGTGTCGATCACGTTGCCACCCGTCGGATGGTCGGCGCGGACACGCTCCACCATGTCCGACGCTGCCTTGGGGCCGACGTCCGCCTTCAGCAGGATGTCCTCGAGCTCGCGCCACGTCGTCTCCGACGTCCCGGCGTGGAAGAGACCTTTCAGGGTCGGACCGAGGCCGTCCCCGCGGAACGCCCCACCCGAGGCGGGGGCCTCCGCCGGAGGGGCGGCGTGTCGCTGCGTCGCGGGATGCTCGGGCGCGGATGGGTAGACGTGCTCATGGCCGAGGCCGGCGCGTCGGCGCTGGACGATCCGCATCGTGCCGACGACGACCAGCAGGACGGCGAGGACCGCGAAGACCAGGATGTACCACCACATGGCGCGGAAGGCTAGCGGACGGGTTGTGCCTGCGGCATGGGGACGGCCGGCGCCTCCGTCGAGGCGGAGGGCTCCATCCGCTGCGCGACCACCTTGGTGGTGCCGTCGGTGTTCAGCGAGATCCCGTAGAGCATGCCGGCGATCTCCATCGTGCGCTTCTGGTGGGTGACGATCAGCACCTGCGCGTCCTTCGCGAACCCATCCACGAGCCGGAGGAACCGGTGGAGATTGACGTCGTCGAGGGCCGGCTCCACCTCATCCATCAGGTAGAACGGGGATGGCCGAGCCGTGAAGATCGCGAACAAGAAGGCGAGGGCGGTCAGCGATCGTTCGCCGCCCGACAGCAACGAGATGCGCTTCACCCGCTTGCGGCCGGGCGACGCCTCGATCTCGATGCCCGACTCGAGAGGGCTCGCCGGATCGGTCAGGACGAGGCGTCCCTCACCTCCGGGGAAGAGCTCCGCGACGAGCCGTTCGAACTGCATCGCGACGTCCCGGTACGCGGTGGTGAACGTTTCGGTGATCTCGCGATCGACCTGGGCGATCAGCTCGAGGAGATCGCGCCGCGCCGCTCGGACATCTTCGAGCTCCCGCTGCATGAAGTCGTGGCGTTCCTGCATCGCCCCGAGCTCGCCGACCGCCAAGAGGTTGACCCGGCCGAGGAGTCCGAGGCGCCGCTGCACCAGCTCCTGCCGCTTCGCGATCCCCTCCACCGTGTCATCGTCCTTGAGCTCCGCCAGCGCCTCGGTCGGATCTGCCCCGAACCCCTCCCGGAGCATGCGCTCGGCGTCCGCGATCCGCCGCTCGATGTCGCCGCGCGAGCGATCATCCTCTTCGTACTTCTCGCGCAGCCGGTCGAGCTCGGTGGAGGCCTCTCGCCAGGATCGATTGACACGCGCCTCGGCCTCAGCCGCCTCACGCTCCTCCGCGGCCGCGGCGTCTCGCGTTACCCCGGCCGCCGCGCACGCGGCCTCCGCCGCGCGCGCTGCGGCCTCCGCCTCGCTCCGCGAGGCCTCGGCCTCCACGAGCGCCTGACGGATCGCGTGGGCGTCCTGCGCCGCCAATGCGTCCCGTTCGGCGCGCAGCTCCGCCACCCGGTGGTCGTGGTGCGCTCGATCTCGCCGGAGGGTCTCCACCGCGACCCGGACCTGGATCGGAGACTGCGGGAGCGGTGGAAGCTCCGGCAGATCCTCGGTCGCTGAAGGCGCGATCGCCGACGATCGTGATCGCCACGCCGCTTCGCCTTCCTCGATCGCGGCGATCCGATGCCGGAGCATCTCTTCCTCCGTCCGCAGACCTCCGAGGTCACGTTCGCTCGACGTCAGACGCTCGGCCGCGGAGGTGATGTCCGCGTCGGCCGCGTCGATCTGCTCCCGAAGGAACGCGATCTCGTCCCCGATCTCGCCGAGTCGTTGCCGGCGCGGCCGGAGCTGCTGCTCCGTCGCCGACAGGTCGTGCGCGAGCACCTGCAGCTCCGCCCTGATCTCACGGATGCGAGCATCGGCCTCGATCGCGGTGTGGATCACCGCAGGGCCGATCAGCATCCCGTCCGGTGTGACGAACGACGACTGGCCCTGCTCGCGTTGCCGCTCGACCGCTTCGTCCACGGTGTCGGCCAGGTAGACGTCGCGGAGGACGGTGCTGATGATCCCCCGAGCCGCCGGTTCCGCGTGGACCACGCTGAGGAGCCGCCGTTCGCCGGACCGCCCGAGCGGAACGGGCCCCCCGGCGGCGATCGCGAGGATCGCCCCGCCACCCTCGTGGGCGTCCTGTAAGGCGAGGGCACCGTCCTCGTAGACGACGGCGTCCGCCAGCGATCCGAGCGCGGCCACGAGCGCGCGCTCGAGGCCCGGTTCGATCCGCACCAGGTCTTTCAGCAGGCCGACGGCACGACCCTTGTGTTCCTTGAGGAAACGAGAGCCGGGCGTCTCTTCGATGTCCATGCGCCGAGCGTCGAGGAGGTCTTTGCGCGCCTGCATCCCACGTCGCGCGCCCTCCAGCTCCTGCACCTTGACCGCAAGGTTCCGCCGTTCGTCCTCGAGCCGGTCCCGACGCTCGGCGAGCGGGGACGACTGCCCATCCATCTGCTCGATGTCCCGCTCGACGGTCTCGCGTTCGGCTTCGATCGTGGCGATCCGCTCGTGGAGCGACGCGAGGTCATCCGCGAGGCGCTCACGCTCACGCTCCGCGTTGGCGAGCGACCGCTCGAGCGCCTCGCGCTCCGCGCGCCGTCCGGCCGCCTCTTCGCCCATCCGGCGGCGGAGATCCTCGACCTCGCGGCGGTGGTCCTCCTCCTGCCGGTACGTCGCCTCGGCGCTGGCGAGCGCCGCCTCCTGCGTCTCGAGCTCGGCGATCGTCTCCGCGAGCAGGCGCTCGATCCGATCGATCTCCTGCGCGACCGCATCCAACCGGGCCGTGCGGGTCGCTTCGGACGCGACCTGCGTCCGCGCCGCCCCTTCGCGGTCGACCGCTTCCCGGTAGCGTCGTTCCGCCCCGTCGCGATCGGATGTTGTGGCGCGCACCACCTGTTCGGACTCGGTGAGCGCCCGGGTCGCGGCGGCTCGGGCGTCGGCCGCCGCGAGCACCTGCTCGTCGAGCGCGTCCAGTCGCTCTCGGGCCTGCGAGCGTTCGACCAGGCCCTGATCCCAGCCGTCGCGGCGGCGCTCCTGCTCGCGCACCAACGCGCGGAGCCTGGCGGCGGCGAGGGTTCGTGAGAGCCGATCGGCTTCGGCCGTGAGGGTCTCGTGTCGCTTGGCCATCTCCGCTTGCTGCTGGAGCGGCTTGAGCTGCCGGCGCAGCTCCGCGAGCACATCCGACAGCCGGAGCAGGTCCTGATCAAGACCGCCGAGCTTCCGCTCCGCCCGCTCCTTGCGGCGACGGTGCTTCGCGATCCCGGCCGCCTCTTCGATGTACTTGCGCCGGTCCTCCGGCCGCGACAGGAGCACCTCTTCGAGTTGTCCCTGCCCCACGACCGTGTGGAGCGCCCGGCCGATCCCCGATTCCGAAAGGAGCTCCTGGACGTCCATCAGCCGGACGACCTGGCCGCCGATGCGGTACTCGGAGTCGCCGCTCCGGAAGATCGTCCGAGCGATCTCGATCTCGCTCATGGGCACCGGGATCATCCCGGCGGAGTTGTCGATCACGAGCTTGACCTCGGCCATGCCGAGCGCCGGGCGGGACGGCGTGCCGGCGAAGATGACGTCGGCCATCTGGCCGCCGCGGAGCGCACGGGGACCTTGCTCCCCGAGCGCCCAGCTGATCGCATCGACCAGGTTGGACTTCCCGGATCCGTTGGGGCCGACGATGACGGACACCCCGGGGACGAATTCCAGGACCGTCTTGTCCGCGAAGCTCTTGAAGCCGCGGATCTGGATCTGCCGGAGGAACATCGCGCGGATGCTAACAGTCATGTGATTCATGGCGTGGGAGGCGGCGCGCACCCACGATCACCCGGTGATGCGGAACCCGTGTTCGCCGATCGGCGACCCTTCGAACGATTCCAGGCCCACGACGGAGGCGCCCGGGGGCCCGGTCCGGCACCAAGCGATCATGGCGGCAACCGCGGCCGCAGAGCCTTCGAAGACCGCCTCGACGGTGCCGTCGTCGCGATTGCGGATCCAGCCAGCCACGCCGCGTTCGGCGGCCGCCCGGGCGCAACCGGTCCTGAAGAACACTCCCTGGACGTGGCCGGAGACGATCACGCGAACACGTTGCACCCGACGATGCTCCCACGCCGAAGTAGCATCCGCTCCAGCGGAGGACCTGTGCCGATCTACGACGAACGAACCGCGCTCCTGATCGTCGACGTCCAGAACGACTTCGCCGACCCGGATGGCAGCCTGTACGTCAGGGGTGGAGAGCATGTGCCCGCGGTGGCCAATGCCGAGTTCGAGCAGGCGCGCGAAGGACGGTCGTTCGTCGTGTACACGCAGGATTGGCATCCTGAGCACACGCCCCACTTCGCGGCCGATGGCGGGATCTGGCCGGTCCATTGCGTACACGACACGTGGGGAGCCGCCTTCCACCCCGAGCTCCGGGTCGAAGGCGAGGTCGTGCGCAAGGGCTCGGATGGGCGGGACGGGTACTCCGGTTTCAGCGTGCGCGATCCCGAGAGCGGAGAGACGTATCCGACGCTCCTCGAACATCTCCTTCGAGCGCGCGGCGTCGAGCGACTCGTGATCTGCGGACTGGCCACCGACTACTGCGTCGTCGAAACGACGAGCGACGCGCGCATGCTCGGGTTCGCGGTGGAGGTGCTGGCCGACGGCATCCGCGCGGTCGACCTGCATGAAGGGGACGGCGAGCGGGCGCTCCGGCGGATGCGCGACGCCGGCGCCGAGATCGTCTGAGCTAGGCGGGTCCGCCCGGGGCCGGCATCAGGCCTAACTGCATCATCGCGCCCGCGATGTCGGCGATCCCGTAGTGCTCCGTGTTCATGCCATCCTCGTCGAACGTCACGACATCGATCGTCTCGATCGTGTATGGCCTGCCCGTCGGCGTCATGCCCGGCATGAACCCTTTCGTGTCGGTCCCGCTCATGCGCGTGCGGATAGCGACCTTGTCGCCGGCCGCGAACATGTCCAGGATCTCTGCCTTCGAGTCGGGATACTGGTCGTGCATCTGCTGGAACATCGCGATCGTCGAGGCTTTGTCGCCGGTCACGCCGGGCGGAGGTGAGTGATCGATGAAATCGTCCCTCATCATCTTCTCCGCGAAGGAGATATCGCCCTCGTTGAAGACGCGCTCGTTGAACTCGCGGCACGTGGCCATGTTCTGTTCGGGCGTGGTCATGTCGCATCCCTCCCCTTGCCTGATCTACGAGTCTCGACCGTACGACACGGTCTGAGAACGCGCAACGTGCGGATCGCCATCAGCTCTGACACTGCGGACAGAAGTAGCTGGTCCGCTGCTGGACCTTGACGGTCTGGATCGGGGTCCGGCAGCGGCGACACGGCAGCCCCTCCCGGCCGTAGACCTTGAGCTCGTTCTGGTACTCGCCCGGCTTGCCGAAGAGGTCCAGGTACGCCTCGTCCTCGAGGGTCGTGCCGCGCGCCTTGATCGCGTCTTGGAGGATCTCCTGGATCGCTCGGTAGAGCCGTCGGACCTCTTGAGACGAGAGTGAGTCGCTCATCCGATCGTAGCGGATCCCCGCCGCGAAGAGGACCTCGTCCGAGTAGATGTTGCCCAACCCGCTGATGAACTTCTGGTCCATCATCAGCTGCTTCATCTTCGTGGCGCGCTGTGCGAGCAGGTACTGGAACGTAGGCCACGTGAAGACCTGATCCAACGGATCGATCGCGATGTGCTGGAGCTCCTTCACCTTGCCGAGCTCGTCGGTCGACGCCACGAACATCTCGCCGAAGGTCCTGGGGTCGACGAACCGGAGATCCCCGCCCTGCTGGAAGGTGACGATCACATGGGTGTGGGGTGCGAGGGCGACCCTGCCGTTCGCTCGGATGAACCGGCCGCTCATCCCGAAGTGCACGACCCAGACGTCGCCGTCGTCGAGGGTCAGCAGGATGTACTTGCCGCGGCGCTCCGTCTTCATGACCTTGTGCCCGGCCAGGCGCGATGAGAACTCCTTCCGCGTCTTATGGCGACGGATCACGCGCATCGCGTTCTTCGAACCCTTGACCTCCACGTCCTTGATCTTCTTGCCAACGACGTCGCGCTCCAGATC
>DATAEV010000089.1:0-10382 GCA_036257875.1 Actinomycetota bacterium
GACAGCGCGCCGGGTCTCTCTCCGAAGACCTGGTACGGGATGCCCGCGTATGCCAAGGACGGTAAGGTCGTCTGCTTCTTCCGCGGCGCCGACAAGTTCAAAGAGAGGTACGCGATGTTCGGCTTCAACGATTCGGCGAATCTCGACAAAGGCGCTATGTGGCCGGTCGCTTTCGCGTTGACTGAGCTGACCGCAGCCGATGAGAAGAAGATCGCTGCCCTGGTGAAGAAAGCGGTGAGCTGAGGACCGGATCGTCGTCCCGATCGCGATCGCGACGCGCATGCCTGAGATCTCCTCGCCGCCAGCCTAGGTCGCGACCAGTTTGCCCGAAGCGGCCGCAGGTGTGCGGCTGCTTGTCCAAGCGGCTCCCGGACACCGTCCCTTCGTCGTCCGGCGCCGGTGAGAGGAGATCGTTATGAGCAGTTCGCTCTTGGAAGCCGCGTTCGCGCACCACGCGTGGGCAACCACACGACTGATCGATGTGTGTCTCGACCTCAGCGTCGAGGAGCTGGAGACCAGCGTCCTCGGCACGCGGGGGCCGATGCTCGAAACGCTTCGCCACGTCGTCCTCAGCGACGCGGAAGAGCTGTTCTTCCTGACCGGCAACGTCGCATTCGACATCGACGAGGAACACGTGTCGCTCGCCGAGGCGCGCGTCATCATGGAGCGCAACGGTTCCGGATGGGCCGAGTACATCTCCCGCTCGCTCGACCCCGACACGATGGTGCTCGAGGTCGACAAGACCGACGGGAAGAATCGAGGAGTGTCACGGCTCCTCGATCACTCCCCGATCTCTCCACGCGGAGGCGAAGGGAACACTGTAAGAACCACAACACCCCAGGTCAGAGCGTAAGGGTCAGCGCTCAGGGCTGGGGTCGAGCATGAGGACGGCGTTCGCGCGCGTCACGGAGCGACTCGAAGGCCGAATGCCTGTACCGGTGCCTCCTTTCCCTTGAGCTGCAAGTGCAGCTGCTCCGCATCTGGATACCGTTCGCGCACTCCCTGATAGGTCGAGCCGCATAGGAGGATCTCGCCTCCGCGGGCCGCGGCCTGTAGCCGTGCGGCCGTATTCGTGACGTCTCCCAAGGCCGTGAAATCCTTGAAGCCTCCGCCTCCCACGTTTCCGACGAACTCCTCGCCGGAGCAGATGCCTACGCCCACGTCGAGCCAGTTCCCCTGTGCCCGGCCGTATCCGATCGCGTGCAGCAAGGCGCGGCCTGCTTCGACGGCTTTGGAAGGATAGGCGGCACCCGCCAATCCCGGGACGAACAGCGCCATGACCTCGTCTCCCGCGATCTGCCCGAGGACCGCTTCGTGCGAGAGGAGCGCACTCGAGGCAGCCTCGTAGAACCGGTTCAGCAACAGAGTCGCCTCGACGCTCGAGAGCCGTTCGGCAATCGTCGTGTAGCCGCGGACGTCGGCGAAGAAGACGCTGAGCGGAACGAGGGCGCCTCCCTCCGGAGCCCGCTCGATGCACCGGGCGCAGATATTCGGGTTCTTTCGCGAAGGCGAGTAGCCGATCCATCGAAACGCTCCCGCGGCGGGCCCTCGGAACGGCGCGTTGCAGAACTTGCAGCGCCACGGGCTGGGGATCAGCCCGAAGAGACGGCGGCCGAAACGGGGCGCCAGCGCCCTCGGGGTCTCGCCGCGCAAGATGCCGTACCACCGAGGATCCATGGGAAGGACCGGAGGTCCGGCCTGGGGCGAGGAGTCCACGTTGGCTACCCGGCTAAAGGCGAGGTCGTGCTCATTGGCCTCCGCCCGAACCGACCACGCTGAAGCTCAGCAAGGACAGAGCCTGTTCCGCTGGGTTCGAAATCCGCACGGAGTCTCCTTGCTGGGCCAACACCGTCTCGGATGTTCCCAACGAGATCGGCGGGTCGGCGTTCACCTGGATCGCTCCTTGCCCGCTCAGCACCAGGAACGCCTCCGTGCCCGGTTCCTGTTCACCGGAGGTCCGGCCGCGCGCCGGGACCGTGATGATCCGCATTGTCTCCGTGTACGGGCCGGCCGACAGGCCCTCCAGGCGGGGAGACTCGTAGACGCGAGACGCGTTCGGGAGCGGCATCACGCCACCCCGAACCGCCTCCGGCCGCACGCCGATGAAGTACCAGTCGTTGGCCCACGGGTCCCAGAGGGCCACCGCTCCGGCCACGATGAGCACGCCGGTCAGCGCCGCCATCACCGATCGCTTGGTGGCGATCTTCGTGAAGGAAACTGCCGATAGAGCCAGTCCGATGACGAGGAGGCCGACGGCGAGAGCGGCTGCGGGCGCCCGGGTGGGGTTCTCATGCGAGTGGATCGCCAGAGCGCCCATGAACCCAGCGTCTCCCGCGTCCAGCTGCAGGGTTGGCTGTGAAGGAGACGAGATGGTCTCGCGTCCTCGAAGCACGTACGCGAACCCGGGGACGTGGGCGTGCGGTCCGAGGGTCGCCCCGGGAGCCTGGGGCAGCTCGATGACGCTCACGAACACGGCTCCCTCAGGCAGTGCCTCCGCGGGCCCGGTGGCGAGGACGCGACTCTCGACGCCGGCAGTTTCTTGCGCGCCGGCTTCGATCGCTTGCGGCCCAGAGATCCACCCCGGCACCGTCAGGGCCGCGAGCAGCATGAGGAGACCACCGGCCGGCGCGGCCCCCGCGACGCGGTGAGTTCCTAGGGCGCGCGCGGTTCCCGCCGGTTCGATGGAAATAGACGTCGCCCCAACCACAGCGCCGAAGAGCAGCCATGCCGCGAGAGCCTCCAATGGCGCGAGCGCTCCCAAGTGGAGCATCAGGAACGTCGCGTGCATCGGATCTGGTGTGGTCGGCAAGGGTGGCCCCGGAGGAGCCGGCGGGGTGGGTGCGGGCGGCGAGATGTGGCCGATGATCACCATCAGGACTATCCCGGTGATCGCCCATGCAGCGAGTCCGAACAACAGCCCAGACAGCGCGCCCGGCGGGATCCCGCCCCGCGCCATGGCCAGCACGTACAGCGCTGCCGCCACAACCAGGCCGAGCACCACGAGGACCCACCCCAACCACACACCTGGATCGGAGTCGGGCTGGAAGACCCGATTCAACATCGCGGCCGGGCCGATTGTCGGGAACCCCAGGGCCGGGGCGATCTGGAACCATCCCAGCCAGGCGACCATGGCGCCCGCGATCCCGAGTAGTGGCACGAGCTCACGTGTTCGAACTCGCATCGCCGCTCCCTGTCTGGCGGTCGCGAGGGGATCGTCCGAAGCATAGTGAGCCTGAGTGGTCGAGCCAAGCCCAGGAGCCGGCGCCGTTCGGATGAGCACTGAGGTTTGTGATCAGGGCTGCGAGGCTGGCCCTCGAAGGCATTGATCGCAGCAAACCACATGAGGCAATTGGGCGGAGGCGGACGGGAATCGAACCCGCCAGGGAGCTCGTCGCCCCCTCTACGGTTTTGAAGACCGCGGGGCCCACCAGGAACCCAGACGCCTCCGCCTTCGAGCGTATCGGGTCCCGGACCAGGAGATGTTCGTTCGGATCCGTCGGGCTTCCCGGGTGGCCCTTCTCGCACGCCTAGGATGTCAGGGCGATGGAAGCTGCCTTCTTCGACCTTGACAAGACGATCGTGTCGCGGTCGTCCTCGCTCGCGTTGTCGCGGCCACTCTACCGCGCGGGCATGGTCTCGCGCGGGCAGCTGCTGCGCGGCGCGTACGCCCAGCTCGTGTACCTCCTGGTGGGCGCCGACGAGCAGAAGATGGATCGCCTGAAGGAGGGCATGCTCCAGCTCACGAAGGGCTGGGACCGATCGCAGGTCGAGCGGCTGGTCGAGGAAGTGATCTTGGCCGTGATCGATCCGTACGTGTATCAGGAAGCCCTGGATCTGATCGCCCTGCACCATAGCGAAGGCCGACTGATCTACATCGTATCGTCCTCGCCCGAGGAGATCGTGCGGCCGCTGGCCCGACACTTCGGCGCAGCGGGTGTGATCGCGACGCGCGCCGCCGTCGGCGACGACGGCCGGTACACCGGCGAGCTCGAGTTCTACGCCTACGGGGAGCAGAAGGCCGTTGCGATCCGCGAGCTCGCGGTTCGCGACGACCTCGACCTCGCCGGTTCCTACGCGTACTCGGACTCCCTCACGGATCTTCCGATGCTGGACGCGGTCGGTCACCCGGTTGCCGTGAACCCCGACAAGGGTCTGCGACGTGAGGCTGAGGATCGCGGCTGGGAGACACGCGACTTCCGCAGCCCTGTGCGCTTGCGGAGTCGGATCGCCTCCGCGGTTCCATCCGCGCGGACGAGCTACCTTGCGGGGGCGGTCGGTGTGGTCGCGGTCGCAGCGGTTCTCGGTTGGGTGGCGCTCCGATCACGGGATCGACGCGTCTCCGATTGACGACGTCAACGGAACGACACGTTGCGGCAACGACGACGTCGGGTGTACGGTTCTCGCGGATGCTGAGAGGCATCCGCGAGGGGAGCAGAACCCACGCGCGAGTCATGCCGCGGAGGCATGCCCCAGGACCCGGGACGTGGTCCCGGCTCCCGGGGCACGTGCGGACAAGCGCCTGATACCTGCTCCCTTCGCCTTGCAAGGGAGCCATCCTTAGGATCGGGGCGCGCTTAGTCTCGCGGCACGGACAGCACGCGGAAACGGAACAACGCTCCCTGTGGGTAGGCATCGCGACCCGCCCAGCCGAATCCCCACCGAGCCATCGTTGCGATCAATGTCTTCGTTTGCTCTGGCGCGGTGCCGGGGAGGTTCGTGCCTCGGTTGAGCTCGATCGCAGCGCCGAACGCCTTCGCGGTGAGGGGTCCGTCCGGATCCGTCGGATCGGCGACCGGGTCGTAACAGGTCCCGGCGCTCGAGACATCGCTCGCATGACCTGCGGACGCGAGCTGGTTCATCGCGCGCCGGAGCAGATCGAGCACGTCGGTATCGCACGTGACGGTGTGCAGGACCGGGAGATCCTCCGAGGCGATGTGCGTCTGCACCCACGCAGGGTCGATCGTGAGCGCGCCTGCCTTCGTCGGGTCCGGGTGCGCATCGAATTCGCCGAACCGTTCCTTGAGCACGATCGGGGGAGCCTCCCGGTCATTCGCGCGCAGGTACCTCGTTTCCCCGGGGGCTCGAACCTCGACCACCGGGTAGGGAACATCGATCGGGAGATAGGGGATGAGCCGCTGAGCGAGCTGTTGAGCCGACGGGTTCGCATACGCTCGCTTCTGGAACAACACGTACCGCTCGTGCGTGACCCCGATCCGATCGGCGGTCGCACGGTCGACCAGGAGCTCGTAATCCCCCATCAGCACGTCCGGCAAGGTGCCGACGATCGTGACGTCGACCCCGGTCGAGAACGTCAGCGTGCTCCCGACGCCGAGGTGGCGGAGCTTCGCGGCGGATTCCGAAAGGATCCCCTGCCGCGGGTTCAGCCCGGCGACCAGGCGTCGTTCCGGCTGGGGGAGGAACGACGCGAACCCGGGCTCCACCCCCGTCGTGTCGATCGGGATCATGTACGGAGCGACCGGTTGATCCACGGGTCGCCCTTGGGCGTCGGACGAACCCGTGAGCCACGCGATGTCTGCCGTTGCGGTGGTGGTGTTGGCGATCGCGGGGATCGCCGTGATGCTGGCGCCGAAGCCGTCCGGGAGGCCGCCGGGTACCCAGGCGAGCCAGGCCTCGGGTGTCCCGGTCGCGGGTGGTTGCGCCGGGGACGGGCTGACCGGGGTCGGCGAAGGCGCACCCTCCGAGCCGCCCCGCAGGTGTGCCGACGTGTAGACCGCGGTCGATCCGACGACGAGGACGACCGCGAACGCGGTCGCCCCTCGGATGAGCGCCGTGCGGGTCAGATCGTCCAGCGTCATGGGCCGTGGCCGAGTGTAAGCCGCACCTCGGCACGGGCCGGGAGCTGCTCAGCCCGATGCGGCCGGGTGTTCGAGGATGCCCGCCAGCCGTTCGGCACGCTCGGCCGCCCGGGCGGGCCGTCCGGCGGACACCGCGCGAGCGATGGCGACGAGCTCCCGTTGGATCGTGGGGCTCAAGCGGTCGAGCCGAGCGCGGACGAGCGGGTCCAGCCGTTGGACCGCCCGATCCAGGCGCCCGAAGGCGCCGGCGCCGCGCTCCCGGTCGGCGCGATATTCGCTCAAGGAGACCACGTCACCCATGCGCGAACCGTACCGACGGGGTCTGACACGGGACGGGCGCGTGTTGCAGCCCACCCTTCGGGCCGATGACTACGACGCGCGGACGCTCGTCACCGGCGCCAGACGCGGGGCCACGGTCGTCCAGGTCCTGCCAGCGTCGGCGCTTCCGAACACCTCGCCGCTCGTAGCGCCGAACCAGAGGCCGAGCTCCGAGCCCTCGCCGTCGCGCCCGAGCGCTTGGCGGAGGACCGTGAGCCACGCGTCGCCCTCCGGCAGACCGTCACCGCGCGCCGTCCACGAGGCGCCAGCGTCGCGCGTCTCGAAGACGCGGACCTTCCCGTCGGGTGTCACGCGGTCGGCGTCGGCCGTGAGGGGGATCACGAAGGCGCTGTCGGGGTCCGCCGGGTCGATCGCCAGCGGGAACCCGAACCCGCTCGGGAGCCCCTCGGCGATCTCGTTCCAGGAAGAGCCGGCGTCGTCGCTGCGATAGACGCTGCCGTGGAACTGCATGAAGAGTCGCTCCGGCGCCGTCGGCGCTCGATGCATGTTGTGAACGCACAGGGCGTTCGTCCCCGCGCGAGCCTCTTCCGGCATGTAGCGGGGAACGAGGCCGGTGTAGCCGGTGGACCACGTGGCGCCGCCGTCTTCCGTCAGCCACACGCCGGCCGCAGACACCCCGACCGCGAGACGTTCCGGTTCACCGGGCCACGGACAGATCGAGTGCAAGGCGAGCCCGCCGAACCCCGGTTGCCAGTCACCTGCGATCCGCTCCTTCCACAACGGTTCGTTCAGGCTCCAGGACGCTCCTCCGTCGGTGCTCGTGAACAGTGCCGCCGGAGCGACCCCCGCGTACAAAACCCCGTCGGCCTCTCCTGGCGTGATGACCCAGATCCGGTCGACCGACGTCTCGGCCCCTTCCGGGAAGGCCGGCCCCTTCGCTGCCTGCCACTCTCCGAGAGGATCGTCGGTCCACATCACACGGGGTCCGTAGAAGCCGCTGGTCACGCTCGCGAAGTAGCGACCGGTTCGAGGGTCGCGCATCGCGAACTCGACGACGTCGCCCTCGAACGCCCGCGTCGCGACCGGCAGGGCATCCGGCTGCTCACCGCGGAGGACGAACAATCCCTTCTTCGTTCCCACCAATAGTTCACGCATGTCTCATGACCCTCCTGTGATGGATGCAAGGACGTGGAGCGTGTCATCCGGAGCGACGTTCGCGTCCTCCCGTACGCGCTCCCCGTTGAGGAAGACGTTGACGTGCTGACGAACGCGGCCCTGGTCGTCGAGGATCCAGCCGGCCGTCTTGGGCCACGAGGACTCCAACGAGCGGATGACCGCACCGACGTTGGCCCCCTCGAGCCGGAGCTCGTGGTTCCCTCCGGCGAGGTCCGTCAGCGGTGCGCGCAGGATCACGACGGGCATCTCGGGCGAGCCTACCGCGAGCCGCCGTCACGCATCGCGGGCGGCGTTCGGTACTCGAAATGCATCCCGTCCGGGATCAGGAAGTTGCCGCCCCAGTCGAACCCCCAGCGCTCGAAGATCTTCACGACCCCGCGGTTCATCGTGGGCGTCGAGCCATACGGATTCTCCGGCGCGTTGATGTCGATCGCGGCCCCGTACGCATGGTTCGAGGGCGGGGCGGTCGTCGATCGCGCCACCGTCCGTGCCGCGTAGCAACCTGAATAGACGTGGATCGCGCCCACCAGCCCCGCCGCCTCGACGTCCGTGAGGGCGCCGATCAAGGCGGGGAACAGCTGCTCGTTGCAGGTGACCGCGCCGAGGAGCGGGACGGTTCGGGTGCGGATGTGCGCGTCGTACCACGCAGGGTCCATGTTCAGGTACGCGGGATCGTCGGTCCTCGGATAGGCGTCGAACTCGCCGAACACCGTCTTCATCACGACGGGGGGGTTCACGCCGGACGCGACTCGAACGAAGCGCGTGCCGCCCGGCGGGACCGTGCGCAGGTAGCTGCCGGCCGGCAAGAGCGATCGAACGTCGGTCGTGAAATGCGGAAGCGTCATGGCGGGGTCCGCGAACGCGAGCAGGTAGCGTTCGTCCGTGATCCCGAGACGCCGCCCCACGTCGCGGTTCACGAGCATCTCCGACCACCCGACGACGTCGTCCGGAGCGACGGCTCCTACTGGGACGGTCACGTTGCCGAACGAGAGCGAACCGCCGGGGCCGAGCCTTCGGAGCTCCGACGAGGTCTGGCCGAGCACCGCTTCGCCCTTCTCCAGCGCCGTCACGATCGCGTCGCGCTGATCGCTGGGGAGGAAGGGGGCGAACTCCGTGGGTTCGACCGCGAAGGCGTCGAGCGGGATCATGTAGGGAGGTGTGGGCTCGTCGACGACGTCGCCGCTCGCGTCGTGGGAAGCGGTCATCCAGCGCGTGTCGCCGGCGACCACGACGGTCCGGGTGAGCCCGTCCGCGCTTCCGATCCGGTGGCGGAACGTGGATGGGAATCCGCCCGACATCCAGGCGAGCCATGCCGGGAGCGGCTGGCTCGACGGCGCCTGCGTGCCGGTCGACGAGACGGCGGGGGCCGTCCGGGACGGCGCGGCGAGCTGATCGCTCTGGCCCTTCGGCCACAGGATCACGATGAGCGCGAGGACGGAGACGCTCATCAGCGCGGTGAACGTCCGCCGGCGACGCGCCTGCGCGTGGGTGACTGGGGTCATCGGACCACGAGGCTACGACGCCCTCGGCCGGTGAGCGTGAAGCATCGTCCTCCGTGGTCCGGAACCCACGCGCAGGATGGTGCTCGTCGGTTCTAGGGCACGGGCATCCCCGGCACACCTGCGTTCAGCCAGAAGACCCCAGGTCCGGAGCCGGATGGCAGCCCGAAGAGCTCGCTGATGGAGAAGTTCACCCCGAACAGCTTCGTCCGTCCCCCCCGCGCCGTTCCGAACGCGACGCTCGAGGGGAAGTCCAGCGGGTCGCCGCTCGCGACGACGTCCAGCGAACCGTCTGGGTGGACCTCGCCGATCGCGTTCTGGAGGTTCATCGCGATGAACGCGTCCCCGTGGACGTCCATCGCGACCCCATCCGGGTTGTCGCCCGGCGGCAAGGTGGCGAGGACGCTGATCGGGCCGGGTTGTCCATCGATCTTCGGGATCTGCAGCACCGTACGCCGCTCGGTATTGGTCACCGTGAAGAGCCCGTTCCGGTACGCGATCCCGTTCGCTCCCAGGAAGAGTCCCAGGCTGCCGTCGCCGGTGAGCGCCACGTCCTGCAACCACACCTGCGCGCCGCCGCCCCAGGGGATGCGCCAGATCGCGCCCGTGAATGAGTCGGTGACGTACAGGTTCCTCTGCTTGTCGAAGGCGAGCCCGTTGGGGATCGCGATCGACTCGGTCCCGGGGAGTCGGGTCGCGTCGCCGGTCCCGCGATCGAAGCGCCACACGCCGGCGGCGTCGGGGTTCGCTGATTGGACGGCCGCGTACACGTTTCCGAACACGTCCACGGCCAAGCCGAGCATCCCGAAGTCGCCCGGCAGGATCCCGTCGACGTGCCCGAACGGTTGCGGCTGCGTCGACCCCGGGGGGATCTTCCAGAGGTCGCCGAGCGGCGAGACGCTGACGTAGATCGCGCCGGTGCGGTCGATCGCCATGCCTTCCGTGTTCTGGCCGGCCGACTCGTCGAACGAAACGAGCACATGGACGGTGGTCTCTGCGTGCGCCGGCCCGGCAGTCATCGCGAGGACGAGCAGCGAGCCTGCGACCAACGAAGCCAGGCGACGAACGGTCCGAGCATGGATCATCGACATCGCGTTCCCTCCCTCGGGGGTCGTGGAGTTCTCTCGACCCTACGAAGGGTCAGGAGTTAGGACAAGGGCCGAGTTCGGAGGACGGGACTCCACGACGGTTAGAGCATGGTTTGTTCCATGTGGGGGTTTCGTGAACCGTCCGAAGGGGCGAGGCTACGTCAGGACGTGCCAACTATCATCCGCGCCATCGATCCTGCCGGTTCCCCGCGGTTCCGCTTCCGAGCGTCTCATCGGGCGCTCGTCGCGGTGATGACGGCGGTTGGGATCGCCTGCACGGGCGCCATCTCTTCGACATCGGACCTCCCGACCACAGCCCCCTCCGCGGCGCCTGGTCCCGCCGCTCCGACCGTGGCGCCAGAGGCCGCCGCGTTGACGATCAGATCGGCCGGCTATCAGCTGACAGCGCCGATCCAACGGAGCGTCGCCGTCTGGGACGGCGGCGTCATCTACATCGCGGGCGGACTCGACGCCGCGGATACCACCGTCGGCGGCGTCTTCTCGATGGACCCGACCTCCGGACG
>DATAEV010000106.1:0-1873 GCA_036257875.1 Actinomycetota bacterium
ACGAACTGACCCCCCCAGGTGGCGACCGGGAGGATCGGGATCCCCGTGGCGATCGACAGCCGGACGGCGCCGGTCTTGCCACGACCCGGCGAGAAGTCCTCGTTCGTCGTGGTGGTCGTCCCCTCCGGATAGATCACGACCACCTCCCCCTGCTCGACCGCGCGAGTCGCGTCGTCGATCGGCGATCGATCGCCCGCTCCGCGCTGGACCGAGATCTGGTGCGCCCCGCGCAGCACCGTCCCGACGAACGGGGCGTCGAACAACTCCTGCTTCGCGAGGAACCGGGGCCGGCGCCCCGCCTTGACCACGAAGACGCCGTGCGCGAACGGGTCCAGGTAGGAGAGGTGGTTCCCCGCGATGATGGCCGGCCCCTCCGCGGGAACCCTCTCCAGCCCCTCCAACCGCCAGTTGAACCAGAGCCGGAAGGGCGGGACCAACGCGAGCTCGGCCGCTCGATACCACGGTTCCACGACGCGCCTCCTTCGGGGCGGCGATGCTACCGCGTAGCTTCGCGGCCGATGGCGCGGACCGGCGTTCCGATACGCCGCCGGGGTACTAGCCTCTGGTCATGCGCGTCGTGGCCGTGCCCGTCAAGTCGCTCTCGCGCTCGAAGACGCGGCTGTCCCCCGCCCTGACGGGGCTCGAGCGCGGCGCGCTCACGCTCGCGATGCTCGAGGACGTCCTGGACGCGGCGCTCTCCGTGCCCGGCTGGGAGACCTGGGTGGTCTCGCCCGACGAGGTGGCGCTCGAGATCGCGGCCGGCCGGGGCGCCCGTCCGATCCCCGAGGCCAAGCCTCCGCTCGCGAACGCGATCCGCCAGGTGGAGACGAAGGCGAAGGAGGACGGCGCGAGCGCGCTCGCGGTGCTGCCGGCCGACGTTCCGCTCGTGACCGTCGAAACGCTCCACGAGGCGCTACGAACGCTCGGAGCGGTCGTCCTCGCGCGCTCGGCGGACGGATCGGGAACCAGCCTACTTCTGCGACGCCCGCCGCGGGCGATCCCGGCCAGGTTCGGGCCCGACTCGTTCCGACGGCACGTGGAGCTCGCCGAGGCGCGCGGCCTCCCGGTCTCCATCGTCGAGCGCCGCGAGCTGTCGTTCGACGTCGATCGCCCCGACGATATCCTCACCCTGCTCGCCGACGGCCGGCGAGGGCGGACCCGAGAGGTGTGCCTCCAGATGGATCTCGGCGCGCGCCTGCGCGCGTAGCTCGGAGGGCTCGATGCCACAGGGGACGATCAAGGACTTCGAGGGCGAGGAGCGGATCGGCAGCCTGCTGATGGACGACCGCACCGAGGTGGCGATCGACGCGGTCTCGGTCGAGGGCTCGGGCCTGCGTTCGCTGCGGATCGGGCAACGCGTCCGGTTCGACCTGGTGGACGAGGCCGGACGCAAGGTCGCGAGGAACCTACAGATCGTGACGCTGTAGCACGGTCCGAACGACGAGCCGACGGCTCTTCGAACGCCTAGCGCTTAGCGGGGACGCGTCGCCGCTTGGACGCGACCATCTCGCGGAACTCCTTGCCGGCGGTGAACCACGGCAGGTCGCGCGCGGGCACCACGATGGGCGTCATCGGCTTGCGTGGGTTCCGCGCGATCCTCTTGTTCCGACGCTTGCGTTCGAAGGTCCCGAACCCGACCAGGGAGACCCGCTCGCCACGCGACACCGACTCCCGGATCACATCCATGGACGAATCGATCATGCGACCGACGTCCGCCTTGCTCGCGCCCGTCCGCTTGGCTACCTCGGCGATCAGTCCGTTCTTGTTCACGTCGCCACCCCCAGGATCCGCTCCGGCACCGTACGCACGCGACGGGCCGCTGGTCAATGCCGCGTTGGCGTGCAACCATCTTGCCCATGAGAAGGGTTCCGAC
>DATAEV010000116.1:0-4401 GCA_036257875.1 Actinomycetota bacterium
CGGAGGACCGGCTCCACGCCGTCTGGCGCATCGCGCTCGCGACCGGCCTCCGGCGGGGAGAGCTGCTCGGGCTCACGTGGGACGACGTCCAGCAGGGGTCGATCCACGTCAGGAGACAGGTGCTCGTCCGGCCTCGCGCCGTCCGGGGCGTCCGACGCCTGTTCGTCCGGGAGACGCTCAAGAACCGGCGCTGGCGCCGTGTCCGACTCGACGAGCAGACCGCCGCGGAGCTCCGCCGGTGGAAGGCCGAGCAGAACGAGGAACGGCTCGTGTTCGGCGCGGCGTGGAAGGCCGACGGTGGGATCGGCGTCGAAGGCGACTGGATCGCAACGGAGCCCGACGGCTCCCTCGTCCATCCGGACACGCTCCTCGGACGGTGGAAGCGGCTCGTGAAGGCGGCCGGCGTCACGGTGATCGGACTCCACGGCGCCCGGCACAGCTACGCTGAGATCGCGCTCGCCGCCGGCGTCCGGCTCGACGTTGTAAGCCGCGCCCTCGGTCACGCAAGTGCGAGCTTCACAGCCGACCAGTACAGCCACGACTCCGACGCCGCAGCCGCCGAGGCCGCTGAGATCGTGGGGCGTGCGATCGGGGGGACCTGAGGCGTTAGCTCGTGGGGAAATACTGGGGAAATGCGAAGGGGCCGGGTTCACCGGCCCTCACGCTTTGTGCTGGTTGTGATTGTCGCGGGGGTAGGATTTGAACCTACGACCTCTGGGTTATGAGCCCAGCGAGCTACCGGACTGCTCCACCCCGCAGGAGAAGGCTAGCAAAGCCGCCGCGCAACCGGCCAGTACCTCGAGGGAGCGAACCGGCCGTACCCCCGACCCGGCGTACCATCGAGTCATGCATCTCGTCCGATCACTCGTGAGCGGCCAGCCGGGAGACGCGCCCGGTGGCGTCCGCACGATCGCGAACCCCGCTCGGCTCGACGAGATCGTGAGCGAGGCACACCTCGGCAACGCCGAGACCTTCCTCCAAGCGTGCCGGGTCGCGAAGGCAGCGCAGCCCGCGTGGTCCTCCGTCCCCGCACCCGTTCGCGGCCGGGCGATCCAGCAGCTCGGAAGGCTCGTCGAGAACAACGCCGAGACGCTCCCGCGGCTGATCACCCAGGAGATCGGCAAGCCCATCAAGGAGTCTCGCGGCGAGGTCCAGGAGGTCATCGACACCTGTTCGTTCTTCCTCGGCGAGGGCAGGCGGCTCTACGGGATGACGGTGCCCTCCGAGATGCCCGACAAGCAGCTCTTCACGTTCCGGACGCCCGTCGGCGTGGCGGCCATCATCACCGCCGGCAACTTCCCCGTCGCGGTGCCCTCCTGGTACCTGGTGCCCGCGCTCCTGTGCGGGAACGCCGTCGTGTGGAAGCCCGCCGAGTACACCCCCACGATCGCCGAGGCGTTCGCGCAAATGATCCTCCACGCGGGCTTGCCGGAGGGAACGTTCCAGATGGTGCTCGCCGATGGACCCGAGACGTTCGCTGGGCTCGAAAGCGCGCTGGACGAAGGGGTCGTCGACAAGGTGGGCTTCACGGGATCGACCGCCGTCGGTGAGCGGCTCGGCGAGCTCTGTGGCCGACATCTCCAGACCCCGTGCCTCGAGCTCGGCGGGAAGAACCCGCTGGTCGTGATGCCCGACGCCGACCTCGACCTCGCGGTCGAGGGCGCGCTCTTCAGCGGGTTCGGGACCGCAGGACAACGATGCACGTCGCTCGGCACGGCGATCGTGCATCGCGACGTGCACGAGGACTTCGTCGACCGGTTCACGAAGGCGGTCGGCGAGGCACCGATCGGCGATCCGACCCGCGACGTCCTCTACGGCCCTATGATCGACGAGCGCTTCGCGGCCCGGTTCGAGGAGTGGCTCGAGCTGATCCGCGATCACCACCACGTGCGCGGCTCGAGCGCGGTGGGACGGATCACGCGAGCGGCGCCGCGCGAAGGATTCGTCGGCGACGACCCCGAAGCGGGCTTCTTCTACCACCCCACGATCGTCGACGGCGTCCGGGCGGAAGACGACCTCTCTCGGATCGAGACGTTCGGTCCGATCGTCGGGGTCGCGAGCTTCGACACGTTCGACGAGGCGATCGCCCTCGCCAACGGGCATGGATACGGCCTGTCGTCCTCGATCTACACGACCGACCCGCTGCACGCGTTCCGCTTCCGGGAACGCGTCTCCGCCGGGATGGTCAGCGTGAACAACTCCACCTCCGGCGCAGAAGCGCACCTCCCCTTCGGCGGCAACGGCCGGAGCGGCAACGGGTCACGGCAATCGGGTGTCTGGGTGCTCGACCAGTTCACGCGCTGGCAGGCGATGAACTGGGACTACTCGGGTCACCTCCAGAAGGCCCAGATGGACGTCGCGGACGTCGCCGCCGATCTCTCCTATCGGTTGCCCGAGTAGTTACGGGGACGCCGACGCGGTGGCGCTCGGCGTCGCGGCAGGCGGCGTCGGCGTCCCGCTCGGAGTCGATGTGGTTCCGGCGAGCTTCGCGGCCGCGTCCACCGCATCCTGCGCGGCCTTGATCTCGGTCTGATACGTCCCGAGGTCGCCCGCCTGCAGCGCGGCTTGGGCGGCGGCGAAGTGCTGCTGGGCCTGGTTGAGGAGCGCCTGGATCCGCTGCGCCACGGTTCCCCCGCCGCCTTGGTTCCCTCCACCCGACGGCACCTGCCCGGTCACCGCGCCCTTGAGCGCGTCCTGCAGGTTGTCGGCGATCGTCACCGCGCCGCCGCTCCCGTTCACGATGATCACGTCGTGGAGCTGCGGGATCGGCGTTTGCTGCGCCTGCACGTAGACCGGCTGGACGTAGAGGAACGAGTTGTCGACGGGGATCACCAGGAAATCGCCGAACAGGACGTTCGACCCCGCTTGGCTGAGGAGTGTCCGCTCGCTCGAGAATCGGGCGTCCTGGTTGATCCTGGCGAAGACCTGGGTCGGTCCTTCGATCGTGCGTCCCTCGGGGAACCGGAACACGGTGAGTTGCCCGTAGTCCGGTTGATCGGACGACGCCGCCATCCACGCCACCATGTTCTGGCGATCGGCGGGGACGAAGGGGATCACCAACTCGAACTCCTCCGTCTTGCCGTCGGGCAATCGGATCAATTGGTAATAGGGCCGGAGGGGCACCGTGGAGGCCGCGCCGGAAGCGGTCAGGGTGGGGTCGCTCGGGATCGCCCAGAAATCGCGCTTCTGGTAGAAGTCCGTCGCGTTGGTCACGTGGTAGGCGGCGTATTGGGACGCCTGGACCTGGAACAGGTTCTCCGGATACCGGAAATGCTGCAACAACTCTTGCGGCGCGGTGGTGATGTCGGTGAACAGACCCGGGAAGGCTCGCGACCAAACCTGCACGATCGGATCTTGCGGGTTCGCGTAATAGGTGATGCTGCCGTTGTACGCGTCGACGACCGCCTTGACCGAGTTCCGGAGGTAGTTCACGTTCCCCTGCAGGGTCGTGGTCGACGAATCCTGTCCGGGAGCGGCCTGCGCCAGATCGACCTGCTGCGAGTAGGGATACTCGTTCGTGTACGTGTAGGCGTCCCAGATCCAGACCGGCCTCCCGCCGACGATCGCGAGGTACGGGTCGTTGTCGAACTTGAGGAACGGAACGGCCTTGCGCACCCGCGTCTGGATGTCGCGGTAGATCATGATCCTGCTGTTGCTGCTGATGCTGCCCGAGACCAGCAGGTTGTAGTCGCGGAACTTCCACGCGAACATCGCTCTCCGCAGGACGTTGGAGAGCGGGATACCGCCCGTTCCCGAGTAGGTCGCGCTCGCCGACGTGTCCGGCTGGAAGTCCAGCTCGCTGACGTTCGTGTTGGTGATCACGAACGGTTCCTGGTCGCTCTCTCCGAAGTAGATCCGTGGCTGTTGGGACATGTCGAGCGCCGGGTCCGTCGTGACCGGCGGGAGGTCCTGCAGGACGTAGTCCGGTTGCCCTTCGACCGTGGCCGTGTTGACCTGCGCCGCGACCGCACCGTACCCATGCGTGTACGCCAGATGGACGTTCTGCCAGGTCTGGGCGGACGGGTCGAGGCCCTGCTGGGCGATCTCTCGGGCGGAGACCATGAGCACCCGCTCCTCGTTGTTCACCGTGTAGCGGTCCACGTCCACGTCGTTGAAGTCGTAGTACTGACGGAAGCGCTGTACGGACTGCAGGTTCTCCTTCAGCACCGGGGGACGCCACACGCGGATGTTCGAGACGGTGCCGGCGTTGTCCGCGATCTGTCTCGCCGTCAGGGGGCCTGTGGACACGTCACGCTGTTGCGCCTGGATCGAGCTGAGGTTGAATGCGGCGCTCGTCGCCTGGATGTTGTCCTCGATGTATGGCGCCTCGTACTGCTGTTCGTTCGGCTTCACCCGGAACTGCTGCACGAAGGCGGGATAGATCGCCCCCAACAGCACCGA